>JAEXPL010000454.1 GCA_023446865.1 Verrucomicrobiota bacterium
GGCGAAATCCTGCCGGGTGATCGCGCCCCACTCGGCAAGGTCCTTCACCAGACAGGCTCCGCCACCGGTGAAGCCGGAGAAGTTTGCGCTGAACCACTCGGTCAGGCGGTCGTCGCGGGTGGCGTACATCCGCAGGTAGTCGTCGAGCAGGTGGCGAATCGGACCGTGCATCAGGAACGGGAAAGTCGGTTGGGGAGAACTGGTGGGCGTGGGCCTGTCAGTATAGGTCGGTCCATCTGCTCCGAACTTGATCGGTGTGGGCGGACGAAGCGGCGCACGCGGACGCCGTCCGGGGCTGTTCACTGGCTTCCGCACCGAAGGTGGCAACACCCATCGTCGGCGGACAAGCTCCGCGCCAACGGTCTACCGTGGACTTTACCCTAGTGGAACCGCGCCACACGGTCCGTGCCCCTCGCACGCCCCAGCGCACGCTTCACAACAGCAGGAAACCCTGCCATCGCTCTTGCCGTGCCATCCGAGGACCAACCCGACCTGTTCGCCGCCGACTCCGGCTCCGCCGCGCGCGGCGCCGAGTGGCCGGCTGCGCCGCGCAAACAGCCCCTCGCCGCCCGCATGCGCCCGCGTTCGCTCGCCGAGATCGCCGGCCAACGCCATATCCTCGAACCGGATTCCCTCCTCCCGCGGCTGGTGAAGAGCAACCAGTTCGGCTCGCTCATCTTCTACGGCCCGCCCGGCTGCGGCAAAACCAGCCTCGCCGAGGCCATCGCCCGCGAGACCGGCAGCCGTTTCGTGCGGATCAACGCCGTCATGTCCAACGTGGCCGAGCTGCGCGAAGTCCTCGCCATCGCCCGCCACCGTCCCGAGGTGACGATCCTCTTCATCGACGAGCTCCACCGCTTCAACAAGTCCCAGCAGGACCTCCTCCTGCCCGACGTGGAGCAGGGCAACGTCCGTCTCATCGGCGCCACCACCCACAACCCGGGTTTCTACGTCAACCCGCCGCTGCTCTCCCGCAGCCACCTCTTCCGTCTCGACCCCGTCGCCGTCGACGATGTCACCGCCGTCCTACGCCGCGCCCTCGACGACCCGGACCGCGGCCTCGGGCAGACCGGCTGCACCACCTCCGACTCCGTCCTGCACGACCTCGCCGCCCTGTGCGACGGCGACCTGCGCCGCGCCCTCAACGCCCTCGAGACCCTCATCCTCGGTCTCCCGCTCAAAGGCGAACTCACCTCCGCCCAGCTCGAGGTCTTCGCCAAGGAACGCCGCATCCGCTACGACGCCGACGAGGACGAGCACTACGACACCATCTCCGCCTTCATCAAAAGCATCCGCGGCTCCGATCCCGACGCCGCCCTCTACTGGCTCGCCAAGATGCTCGCCGGCGGCGAGGACCCGCGCTTCATCGCCCGCCGCCTCGTGATCAGCGCCTCCGAGGACATCGGCCTCGCCGACCCGCTCGGCCTGCCGCTGGCCGTCGCGGCGCACCAGGCGTGCGAGTTCGTCGGGTTGCCGGAGGCCGAATACGCGCTCGCCCACGCCACCGTCCACCTCGCCAGCGCGCCCAAGAGCAACTCCGTCACCCTCGCCCTCCACGCCGCGAAGGCCGCCGTCGCGCAGCCGCCGTTGCAGCAGGTGCCACCCGCGCTGCGCGACAAGGGTGGTCAGGCCTCCAAGCGCATGGGTCACGGCGAAGGTTATCTCTACAGCCACGATTTCCCCGAGAACATCAGCGGCCAGGACTACCTCGAGAAACCGCAGCGCTTCTACGAGCCGAAGCCCGTCGGTTTCGAGGCCAAGACCGCCGAGCGCATCGCGCATTGGCGCGAGCTCAAGCGCCGGCTCCAGGCCAAGGCCGCCAAACGGCCGCCCGCGCCGTAGCAACGCGATCGCCCGCCGAGGCAGTGACGCTTCTCCGAAACGTCCGTAGCGGAACGCGTGAGCGTTTCGTCCCTCCGCCCTGTAGGCCACCACGCCGGAGGTGGCCCTTCCAGAGAGCGGCGAAGGATCCCTCTGACCTTCAGCCCACCGCCATCCACGGCCGTTCTCTGCCCTCCGTCCTCTGTCGTCTGCCGTCAGCCGCCCACCGTCTACAGGCCACCGTCGACTGCCTACAGCCAACCGCTCAGCCGCGTACCGCAGCGCCCAAGCGCGAGGGGCCGCGTTCCAGGTGGTACGCGGCGGAGAACGCGGCGAACCGGGGCGAGGCTCCGTCCCAGCCGCGAGCCCCACCGCGCACCGCAGCAAAGCGAAACGCCGCGGTCCGGTCGGTCCGCGGCGGAGAGTACGGCGACGGAGGCCACCGGCCGACTCACCGCCCACCGGCCACCGTCTACTGACCACCCCTCACCGGTTACCGCCCCCCGGTCAAACCCGCGTAAACGCCCCGGCGCTCCGCCGCCCCAAGCTTGCCACGACACCGCACTCGCGACACCGTACCGCCCGATGAAGAAGCTTTCCGCCCTCGTGTTGCTCGCCCTCGGCCTCGGCGTCATCCCCGCGGCCTTTTCCGCCGACAAGAAGCCCGCCGCCCCCGCCAAGCCCGCAACGCCCGCGGCCGCCCCGGCGAAGCAGGAAGAGGTCATCGGCATCCTCATCGAGCGCAAAGCCGGCGGATTCCTCAATCTCCGCGTCGACAACGGCAACTTCACCATCGCCTACCTCGACCAGGACAAGAAGGCCGTCGAAGCCGACCTCGCCCGCGCCGTCCTCCGCTTCCGTCGCCAGCTGAAGACCAGCATCTATGTCCTCAACCGCAGCGCCGACGGCAAGACGCTCACC
>JAEXPL010000002.1 GCA_023446865.1 Verrucomicrobiota bacterium
GGGGGCCCGGGGGGGGTTGGGGACGTGGGCGGGCCGCAGGGGGGCGGGCGCGTAGCCGAGCGCGTTGGCCAGTTTGCGGATGCGGTCGCGGGTGGCGGCGGGCAAACGCGGGCTGTTGCGGAGGGCCAGGGAGACGGTCGTCACATGCACGCCGGCCTTGGCCGCAATCGTGGCGAGCGTGACGCGGGGATGATTCATGCGCGGGCAGCTAGAACGAAGGGGGATGAAAGCGCAATTCTACCGTTAGCATTCTTCGTCGATTGAGGGCGCCGGAGGCGGCCGCTCGACTCCCGCGACTTGTTTCGCATACTCCGCGACCTCCCCGAATCTCCCATGAAAAAGAAAAGCGCTTCCTTCTTCACAACGCCCGCGATCGCCTTTGAAGGCCCGCAGTCCGCGAATGCCCTCGCGTTCAAGCACTACAACCCCGACGAGGTTGTCGACGGCAAGACGATGGCCGAGCACATGCGGTTCTCGATCGCCTACTGGCACGCGTTCCGCGGTGTCGGTTCCGATCCGTTCGGCCCCGGCACGATCATCCGCCCGTGGGAAGCCGGCAAGGACCCGGTCGCCGTCGCGCTGAAGCGCATGGACGCCGCCTTCGAGTTCTTCACCAAGATCCGCGCGCCGTTCTGGTGTTTCCATGACCGTGACATCGCCCCCGAGGGCAAGTCGCTGGCCGAGTCGAACAAGATCCTCGACAAGGTCGTCGCGCACGCGAAGGAACTGCAGAAGGCCACCGGCGTGAAGCTCCTCTGGGGCACCGCCAACCTCTTCAGCAACCCGCGCTTCATGTGTGGCGCCGCCACCAACCCGGACGCGCACGTCTTCGCCTACGCCGCGGCCCAGATCAAGAAGGCCCTCGAGGTCACGCAGGAACTCGGCGGCGAGAACTACGTTTTCTGGGGCGGCCGCGAAGGCTACGAGACCCTCCTGAACACCAACCTCAAGCGCGAGCAGGCCCACTTGGCCGCGATGCTCCGCATGGCCGCCGACTACGCCAAGGAGATCGGCTTCAAGGGCCAGTTCCTCATCGAGCCGAAGCCGAAGGAACCCACCACGCACCAGTACGACTTCGACTGTGCGACCTGCATCGGCTTCCTGCGTACCTACGGCCTCGAGAAGATCTTCAAGTTCAATATCGAGACCAACCACGCCACGCTCGCCGGCCACACGTTCCAGCACGAGATCGAGGTCGCCGCGGCGGCCGGCATGCTCGGCTCGATCGACGCCAACACCGGCAACCTCCTCCTCGGCTGGGACACCGACCAGTTCAACACCGACGTCAAGGAGCTCACGCTCGCGATGGTCTCCATCCTCAAGGCCGGCGGCCTCGGCACCGGCGGTTTCAACTTCGACGCCAAGCTCCGTCGCCCCTCGATCGACGCGGAAGACCTCTTCCACGCCCATATCGGTGGCATGGATGCGTACGCGCTCGCGTTCAAGATCGCCCGCAAGATTCTCGCCGAGGGCAAGTTCGAGCAGTTCGTCAAGGAGCGCTACTCCTCGTTCGACACCGGCTTCGGCAAGGAGATCGAGACGAAGAAGACCAACTTCCGCGAACTCGAGAAGGTCGCCCTCTCGCTCGGCGAGCCGACCCTGAAGTCCGGCAAGCAGGAGTACCTGGAGAACCTCCTCAACACGTACCTCCACGGCTGATCGTTCAGTCGCGCGGCGCCCCTCCCGTCATGACTACCCCGACCAACTCCGCCGCCGAAAGCTATCACACGCAGCACGCTCCCTTCGGGGCGTTTGCGAGCTTCTCGATCGGATTGGTCGGTAGTCCAGGCGGGTTCGGGCAGTCGCTCCGGGGTGTCGGCCGACAGAATGTGTATGTCGGCTACCGCACCGGAGCGGATGGCGCGGAATGGCAGATGCTGCCGTTCTTCCGCCCACCGCAATCCAACGAAGGCGCCTTCACGGGCGCCGATCCGGGCAACTCGGTTGCCCCGAGCGGCTTCCGGATGCTGGAGCCCGCGCAGTACGAGCGCACGCTCGGCTGGGCCAGCGACACCTGGCGTGCCGACACCGGCCGCTTCGGCTTCAGCCTCCTTTCCCCTTTCTCGCAGCTGTCCGACCCCGCGACGATGTCGCGCACGGCAGCCCGCTTCGCGCTCGCGCCGGTCGTCAACGGCTGGATCGAGTTCGACAACCGCACCGGGAAGACCCCGGTCGAGATTATGTTTGGCGTGGGCGAGCTGGATCGCCTGCAACGGCCCGTGCAGGACGCAGGACTCGACCTGCCGGGTTTTGCCGTCGGTCCAGATTTCGGCTACGCCACAGCGCGCTCCTCCGCCGTGGAACAACGGCTTGGGTTTGATGTTTTCGCTCCCAAGTTCCGAGATTACCGGGGGGTACATGTTATCGGCGGGGAGAGCGCGCTCATTTTCCAGGTGCCGGCCGGCCTGCGGAAACGTTTCCCGCTTGTGCTTGGTTTCTACCAGGGCGCCGACGTCACCACCGGCATCGCCGCCGGCTACGCCTACGCGCAGTTCTTCAAGAACCTCGAGGACGTCCTCGCCCACGGTCTGGCCAACCGCGCCAAGTACGAGAAGATCGCCGCCCAGCGCGACCGGGAACTCGCCCGCGCGAAGCTCGACGCCGACCAGAAGTTCCTCCTCGCGCAGGCCGCTCACAGCTACCTCGGCAGCACGCAGCTGCTCTGGCACAAGGGCAAGCCGCTCTGGAATGTGAACGAGGGCGAGTACCGGATGATCAATACGTTTGATCTCACGGTCGACCACCTCTTCTGGGAACTCGAGTGGACGCCGTGGTCTGTCCGCAACGCCCTCGACCTCTTTGTCGACCGCTACTCGTACACCGACAAGATCAACGTCGGCGGCAAGCTCGTCCCCGGCGGCATCTCCTTCACGCACGACATGGGCGTGATGAATCATTTCACGCCGCCCGGCCACTCCAGCTACGAGTGCGACCATCTCCATGGCTGTTTCAGCCACATGACGATGGAGCAGCTGCTCAACTGGGTGCTGTGCGCCGTGACCTACGCCGAGAAGACCGGCGACGTGAAGTGGCTGCGCAAGCGCCAGCCCGTGCTGCTGGCCTGCGCCGAGAGCATGCGCCGCCGCGACAATCCGAACCCGAAGCTGCGCGACGGCGTGATGAAGCACGACAGCGCGCGCTGCGGCCTCGACGGCGCCGAGATCACGACCTACGACAGCCTCGACGTCTCCCTCGGCCAGGCGCGCAACAACCTCTACCTTTCCGTCAAGACGCTCGGCACGTGGGTCCTGCTCGAACGCGCCTTCAAGCGCCTCGGCCTGAAAGACGACTCCGCCGCCGCCCGCGCCACGGCCGATCTGCTCGCGAAGACGATCGCCACCAAGTTCGAGCCCGACACGCAGTCGTTCCCGGCCGTCTTCGAGAAGGGCAACCGCTCGCGGATCATCCCGGCCGTCGAAGGATTCGTCTATCCGCTCTACCTCGGCATCAAGGACGCCACCGACCGCAACGGCCGTTTCGCCGAGCTGCTCGGCCTGCTCTCCCAGCACCTGCGCGGCATCCTCGTCCCCGGCGTCTGCCTCGACGGCAAGTCCGGCGGCTGGAAGATGAGCAGCACCAGCACGAACACCTGGTTCAGCAAGATTGCGATCTCGCAGCATGTCGTGCGCGAGCTTTTCCCCGAGGCGATGACCGAGGCCGCCCGTGCCGCCGACCGCGTGCACGCCGACTGGCAGCGCCGCCCCGGCTGCGGCGAGCACGCCATGTGCGACCAGATCAACAGCGAGACTGGCATTGTGTGCGGCAGCCGCTACTACCCGCGCGGCGTGAGCACGATCCTGTGGCTGCGCGAGTGATCGCGCCGGCCGCTCGTTCGGTTTCGTCAATTTCGCATACCCAAACCCCAAACTCCGCATTGTGCCCATGAGCCACGTTTCCCAGCGCCTCTCTTTTCGGGAGAAGGCCGGCTATTCACTCGGTGATGCCGCGACCAACTTCTTCTTCCAGGCGATGATCATGTACCAGACCACGTTCTATACGGACGTGATGGGCGTGTCGGCCGCCGCCATCGGAGTTCTCTTCCTGGTGGTCCGCCTGCTCGACGGCGTGTTCGACCCGGTGATGGGCATCGTGGCCGATCGCACGAACACCCGCATGGGCAAGTTCCGCCCGTGGGTGCTGTGGATGGCGTTGCCCTTCGGCTTGATCCTCTGGCTCGCGTACACCGTGCCGTCGTTCGGCGGCACCGGAAAGCTGATCTATGTCTGCGTGACGTACACGCTGCTGATGATGGTCTACTCGGCGAGCAACACGCCGTACTCGGCGCTCAACGGGGTGATGACCGGCGATGTGAGCGAGCGCACCAGCCTGGCTCAGTACCGCTTCGTCGCCGCCATGGCCGCCACTCTGGTGGTGCAGGGCATGACCCTCCCGCTGGTCGACAAGTTCGGCGGCGCCGACAAGAGCCACGGCTACTCGGTCACCTTCGGTATCTTCGGCGCCCTTGCGGTGGTCTTCTTCATCGTTGCGGCGCTCGTCTCGAAGGAGCGGATCAAGCCGGACCCGAAGCAGCAGACCTCGGTCGCGCAGGACATCAAGGACGTGTTCCGCTGCCGTCCCTGGGTCGTGATGTTCGTGATCACGCTGTGCATCTTCACCACGCTGGCCGTCCGCGGCAGCGGAATGTACTACTACTTCTCGTACTACGTCGACCAGGGTGCGCTGCTCGAGTTCGTCAAACGGCTCGGCCTCGGCAATGTCGACGTCGCCCAGTCGGGCTGGTGGATCGGCCTGCTCGACTCGTTCGGCTTCATCATGAACAAGGACGCGTCGAACGTGACCTCCGTCGGCTTCAGCATCTTCAACATGGCGGGCAACCTCGTGACCATCGTCGGCGTGCTGATGTCGAAGGCGCTCGCCGAACGTTTCGGCAAAAGGACGGTGTTCACCGCCGGCGTGCTGGGCACCGCGATCGTGACCGCGGCGATCTATTTCGTGCCGGCCAACGGCATCCTCACGCTCCTCCTCCTTGGCCTGCTCTGGCCCGCCTGCTATGGCCCGACCATCCCGCTGCTCTGGGCGATGATCGCCGACGTGGCTGACTATTCCGAGTGGAAGACCGGCCGTCGCGCGACCGGGTTCGTCTACGCCGGTGTCGTCTTCGCGCTCAAGGCCGGTCTGGGCTTCGGCGGGGCGATCATCGGTGGTCTCCTGACCTACTACGGCTATGTGGCCAACGCGGTCCAGACACCGGCGGCGCTCGAGGGTATCCGCTTGAATGCCACAGTCTGGGCCTCGGTTCCCTTCTTCCTCTCCGTGGTGGCGCTGTGTTTCTACCCGATCTCCAAGAAGCTCAACCTCGACATTCAGGATGAGCTTGCCGAGCGACGGAAAAAGTTCAACGAGGCATGAGCCCATGCCTCTGCGCCGCTTCGCCCTTGTCTCCGCTCTTGTCGCGTCGGTTGTCCTGACAGCCTGCGCGACGCCGCCGGCGGCACCCGCAACGGGCGAGGTCGTCACGGGCCAGCACCGCAACCTCTTCACGGAGCTCCTCGGAAAATCCGATGCCGAGGTGCAGGCCAAGATCGACGCCGCCTGGGCGCAGTTCTTCCACGGCCGCGAGGCCGACCAGCGCCTCTTCTACCCGGTCGGGACGGATCGGGCCTACATCGCCGACGTCGGCAACGGCGACGTCCGCAGCGAGGGCATGTCCTACGGGATGATGCTCGCGGTGCAGTTGGATAAGCGCGCCGAGTTCGACCGCCTCTGGCGCTGGGTGAAGGCGTACATGTACCACGCCGATGGTCCGAACCAGGGGCTCTTCGCCTGGCAGTGCAATTTCGACGGCACCCACATCGATCCGGGCTCGGCAAGCGACGGTGAAGAATGGTTCGCCATGGCGCTGCTGTTCGCCGCCAACCGTTGGGGCAATTCTGCCACCGGCATTGATTACGCGGCGGAAGCGCAGGCGGTGCTCGAGGCGATGCGGCGCGAGCGGAACGGGCCCAACACGACCGCGATGTTCAACGCGGAGAAGAAGCAGATCGTGTTTGCGCCCACCATCTGGGGCTCCGGCTTCACCGACCCGTCGTACCACCTTCCCTTCTTCTACGAGCTGTGGGCCCGCTGGGATCGTACCGAGGCGGGGCGGAAGTTCTGGGCGGAATGCGCCCCGGCCAGCCGCGAGTTCTTCCGAAACGCCGCCCACCCCACCACGGGCTTGATGTCCGAGTACGCCCACTTCGACGGCCGGCCTGTCGAGGGCGAGCGCGGCGATTTCCGTTACGATGCCTGGCGCACGCTCGCCCACGTCGCCCTCGACCACGCCTGGTTCGCCGCGGATCCGTGGCAGGTCGAGCAGAGCAACCGCGTGCTGCGTTTCCTGCTCGCGCAGGGGGAGTTCATCCCCGACCGCTACACCGTCGCCGGCAAGCCGATCTCGACTGACGATTCGATCGGGCTCTTCGCGATGGCCGCCGTCGCCGGGCTCGCCGCCGACCCGGAGCTTTCCCGCCCGTTCTTGCAGCGGGTCTGGGACGCCCCCATTCCGTCGGGCCGTTGGCGCTACTACAACGGGTTGCTCTATTTCCTCGCCTTGCTCGAAGCCGGTGGCCGCTTCCAGATCGTCGCGCCGGCCGCGCCGTGCCGCTGAATCTGTCGGACGACCGAAGACAATGCAGGAAACGATGCCGGCGCGTTCGGCCTGTCTCCGATATCTTCGTTGCCTGACACCGATTCGGTTGCCCGGACTCATCCGGCTGCCTTAGCTCTCATCCTCCCCTTTGCATCCCCTCAAATTCGTGCTCCTCGGCTGTGGACTGGCGCTGACTGGCGCCATGCCTGCCGCCGATACTCCCGTGCCGGCCTTCGGCTCCGGCCGCTACCGCAATCTCTTCGCCGAGCATCTCGGCAAGACCGAGGCCGAGCTCGACGCCAAGCTTGAGGCCGTCTGGCGGCAGTATGCTGTCGGCGACCCGGCCACCGAACGACTCTTCTACACCACGGCCGATGGCATGACCTATGTGCCCGACATCGCGAACAACGATGTGCGCACCGAGGGTCAGTCCTACGGACTGATGCTCGCCGTGCAGATGAACCGTCAGGCGGAGTTCGACCGCATCTGGCGGTGGACGAAGCGGTACATGCACCAGCCCGGCGGCATGTTCGCCGGCTACTATGCGTGGCACTGCCGCTTCGACGGCACGCGCATCCACGAGGGTCCGGCGCCCGATGGCGAGGAGTGGTTCGTGATGGCGCTCTTCTTCGCGGCGCACCGCTGGGGCAACGGCGAGGGGATCGTCAACTACGAGGCCGAGGCGCAGGGGCTCCTCCGCCACATGCTGCACAACAACGAGGGCGGCGCCGGCCCCGTCACGCCGATGTTCGACCGCGAGCACAAGCAGATCGTGTTCGTTCCGATCGGCCGCGGCAGCAAGTTCACCGATCCCTCCTACCACCTGCCGGCGTTCTACGAGCTCTGGGCCCGCTGGGCGGCCGATCCGGCGGATCGCGCCTTCCTCGCTGAGGCGGCGGTGGAGAGTCGGAAACTCGTTCGCGCCGCCGCGCATCCGGTCACGGGCCTGATGCCGGACTACTCGAACTTCGACGGCACCCCGGTGACCCACGGTGGCCACGGCGACTTCCGCTACGACGCCTACCGCACCATCGGCAACGTGGCGCTCGACTGGTCGTGGTTCGGACGCGATCCGTGGGCGATCGAGCAGAGCAACCGCGTGTTGCGTTTCCTCGCCGCACAGGGGCCGAACCTGCCCGACAACTACACCCTTGAGGGCAAGCCGCTCTCCACGAAGTACTCGCCCGGCCTGCCGGCGATGGCCGCCGTCGGCGCGCTGGCAGCGGACGGCCCCGAGGCCCGCCACTTCGTGGAACAGCTCTGGTCGATGCCTGTCCCGTCGGGCAAGGAACGCTATTACGACGGACTGCTCTACTTCCTCGCATTGCTCCAAGCCGGTGGCCGCTACCAGATCCACGGCCCGCGCAACCCGTAATCGGACCCGAACTCCCTCCTCCCATGAATCTCCGCCCGCTGCTTCAGTTTCTCGCAATCGCCCTGGCCTTGTGTGCCTCCGCCGCCCGGGGCGAGGATGGCTACCGCCTCTGGCTGCGCTACGAACCGGTGGCCGACGAGACGCTGCGCGCGGCCTATGCGAGCGCGACCGGCCGCGTGGTGCTGTCCACCGCCGCCGGCGCGGAGTCGCCGACCATCGCGGCGGCGCGGGCGGAGCTCGTCGCCGGTCTGCGCGGCCTGCTCGGACGCGATATCGGGGTGGAGGTGCGCCGGTCCGCCGGCGCGGCGCTCGCGGGCGGGGATGAGGCCTATCGGATCACGTTGGAGCAGGGAACGCCCTCGCAGATCGTCATCGCCGCCAACGGCGACCTGGGCGCGCTCTACGGCGCTTTCGCGTTGCTGCGCCAGATGCAGACCGCCCGCCCGGTCGGCGAACTCGCCGTGGGCGGTGCCCCGCGCATCAAGCGCCGCATGCTCAACCACTGGGACAACCTCACCGGTTTCGTGGAGCGCGGGCAGGCGGGCTTCTCCCTCTGGAAATGGTTCGAGCTGCCCGAGGTGGTCGACCCGCGCTACACCGACTATGCCCGCGCCTGCGCCTCGGTCGGCCTCAACGGCACCGTGCTCACCAACGTCAATGCCAACGCCACCGTGCTCACCGGGCCGTACCTGGAGAAGGTCGCCGCGCTGGCCGATGTGTTCCGCCCGTACGGGATCCGCGTCTACCTGACGGCCCGCTTCAGCGCGCCCAAGGAGATCGGCGGCCTGCCCACCGCCGACCCGCTCAACCCCGCCGTACAGGCGTGGTGGAAGGCGAAGGCCGACGAGATCTACCGCCACGTGCCCGACTTTGGCGGCTTCCTGGTGAAGGCCAATTCCGAGGGCCAGCCCGGTCCGCAGGATTACGGGCGCAACCACGCCGACGGCGCGAACCTGCTCGCCGACGCCCACGCGCCGCACGGCGGCGTCGTGATCTGGCGCGCCTTCGTGTATAGCCACGAGGCGCCCGACGATCGCGCGAAGCAGGCGTTCAGCGAGTTCACGCCGCTTGACGGCAAGTTTCGGGAAAACGTTTTTGTGCAGGTCAAGAACGGCGCCATCGATTTCATGCCGCGGGAGCCGTTCCATCCGCTCTTCGGGGCGATGCCGCGCACCCCGCTCGCGCCGGAGTTGCAGATCACGCAGGAGTATCTCGGCGGGGCCATGCAGGTGGCCTTCCTCGCCCCGATGTGGAAGGAGTGCCTCGACTCCGACACCTTCTGCGCCGGCGCCGGCTCCACTGTCGCGCGGGTGGTCGATGGCAGTGTCGATCATCTCGGTGACTCCGCGATCGCCGGCGTGTCCAACGTCGGCAACGACCGCAACTGGACCGGGCACCCGTTGGCGGCGGCCAACTGGTACGCCTTCGGACGACTCGCCTGGGACCATGCGCTCTCCTCGGCCGCGATCGCCGAGGAGTGGACCCGCATGACCTTCTCCAACGACGCGGCCGTCGTCCGCCCAGTGGTTTCGATGCTGCTCGAGTCGCGCGAGACGGTCGTCAATTACTCCATGCCGCTCGGCCTGCACCACATCATGGCCGAGGGGCATCACTACGGACCGGGACCGTGGGTCGCCGAGGCCGGCCGCGCCGACTGGACCTCCGTCTATTACCACCGCGCCGATGCGCGCGGTGTCGGCTTCGACCGCACGCCCGCCGGCTCCAATGCCGTCGGTCAGTATCGCCCCGAGGTCGCCGCGTTGTTCGCCGATCCGCAGACGTGCCCCGAGAAGTTCCTCCTCTGGTTCCACCATGTGCCGTGGGACCGGCCTCTTTCCTCGGGCCGCCCGCTCTGGGATGAGATCTGCCTGCGCTACCAGGCCGGCGTCGAGACGACCGGCCAATGGCGGACGACCTGGGCGGCGCTCGCCGGCAAGATCGATCCCGCGCGCCACTCCCATGTCACGGCGTTGCTGAAGCGACAGGAGGCCGATGCGCGTTTCTGGCGCGACGGGTGCCTGCTCTATTTCCAAACGTTTTCGAAACGTCCGCTGCCGGCCGGTGTCGAACCGCCCGAGCACCCGCTCGAATTCTACCGTGATTTCCGTCTCCGCTACGTCCCCGGCGATCCCTCGATGCGATGAGACCACCCGCGCTCGCGGTGGCCGGCGTTGCGCCCGGCTTGATGGCAGGCGGGGCTGTCCGCTAGCTTCGGGCGGCCGAGTCCACCGCCCCAATCTATAGATGCAGTGGCGCCGCATTCGTGTGCCGCTACCGACTCCCTCCAGACTCTTTCCCATCATGATCCGCGTCCTGCTTACCCCCGTCCTCATCCTGCTTTTCTGCGCCCGCCTGATCGCAGCCGACGTCGCGGCTCTGCCGTTTGTCAGTCCGCTCTTTGGCGAGCACATGGTGCTCCAACGCGGCAAACCGAACCGCGTCTGGGGCTGGACCACCCCGGGATCCGAGGTGCGCGTCGCCATCGCCGATCGCACCGCGGCCGCCGTGGCCGGCGCCGACGGGCGCTGGCAGGTCGAGTTCGCGCCGCCGCCGTCCGGCGGTCCCTATGTGCTGAAGATCGACGGTCCGCAGCACGTCGAACTCGGCGACATCCTTGTCGGCGACGTTTGGCTGTGCAGTGGCCAGTCGAACATGGAGTACGGCCTGGCGCGCACGCTCGACGGTGAGGCGACGGTGAAGACCGCGAACCACCCGAATATCCGCCTGTTCCGTACGGCCACGAAGCCGGCCTACGGCCCCGCCGCCGTGCCGGTGGGCAAGTGGCAGGTCTGCGCGCCGGAGAGCGTCGGCGGTTTCTCCGCCGTCGGCTTCTACTTCGCCCGGAAGGTGAACGCGGAGACCGGCGTGCCGATCGGCCTGATCCAGGCCGCCGTCGGCGGCACCCCCGCGGAGACGTGGATGAGCCCCGACTCGCTCGGCCGGATGCCGGAATTCCGGCCCGCCCTCACCGAGATCGAGCGCCTCAAGGGGCTCGGCGGCGAGCAGTACGGCAACTACATCAGCCACTGGTATGACGAGTTCGACCGCGGCCAGAAGGACGGGTGGGGCAACGAGACGTTCGACGACTCGGCGTGGAAGCCGACCTCGCTGAAGACCGGCTTCGCCGACCTCGGCGTGTCCGAGTCCCCGGCGGTGATCTGGTTCCGCCGCGAGATCGAGCTGCCCGATCCGGTGCCGGCCGGCATGGCGAAGGTGCTTCTCGGCGTGGTCGAGAAGATGGACACGGTCTTCATCAACGGCCGGTGGACCGGCGCGAGCTCCTGGGTCGAGAATCCCCGCGCCTACCTGATCGGGGAGGGCGTGCTCCGGCCGGGCCGGAACGTCGTCGCGATTCGCGTGCTCAAGACCAAGGCCGACGGCGGTTTCATGAACCCCGCGGCCGACCTGAAGATCGCGCTCGGCGACGGCTCGGCCGTCGCGCTTGAAGGGGCGTGGCGGGCCGCCGTGAGCGTCGATGCCCGCGCCCCGCACCCGCTGCCGCTCGGCTACGAGAACTACCCGACGATGCCGACGGTCCTGTTCCAGGGCATGATCCGGCCGCTGACCCCGCTCGCGCTCACCGGCGCACTCTGGTACCAGGGCGAGGCGAACCAGTTCAAGCCGCTCGAGTACCGGAAATTGCTCACGGCGATGATCGGCGACTGGCGCGCCGCCTTCGGCCAGGGCGACTTCCCGTTCTACATCGCGAGCCTGCCGGTGTTCATGCCACGCCACGCCGAGGCGGGCTGGGTCGATGGTTGGACCCAGATCCGCGAGGCGCAGGCGCTCACCGCCCAATCGGTGGCGAACGCCGGTCTTGCGGTGACGATCGACACCGGCGAGGCGGGGGACATCCATCCGAAGCTCAAGCAGCCGGTGGGCGAGCGGCTCGCCGCGCTCGCGCTTCGGAACGTCTATCGCCGCGACGTCGTCTGTGCCGGCCCGACCTTCGCGAAGCTCGAACAGCGGCGTGGGACCTTGCGCATCCGCTTCAAGAACACCGACGGCGGCCTCGTCGTGAAGGGCGCGAAGCTGGGCGAGTTCTCCGTCGCCGGCAAGGACCGCAAGTGGCACTGGGCGGAGGCGCGCATCGTGGGCAATACGGTCGTCGTCTCCTCGCCGGAGGTGCCGAAGCCCGTCGCCGTGCGCTACGCCTGGCAGTCCAACCCCGAGGCCACGCTCTTCAACGGCGCCGGCTTCCCGGCCGCGCCGTTCCGCAGCGACGACTGGTGATCCGACCGCGCCGGGCGGGTCGCCGTCGCGCGTTGCATGTGACTGTCACGTGACTTTCCGGCCGCGCCGCCCGCGGGGGTGCCGCTGCCTGCTTGCCGGCCCGCTCGTTCTGCGCTCCGGTCGCTTCCTTCCCCTATACCTCAACCCACCGAGCCAACCCTGATCATCCGATGAAAACGATCCTTGCCGCCATGCTGCTGGCCTCCTCCGGGGCCGCATTTGCCGCTCCGCCCTCCGCCGTGCGCTTCGACTGGTTCGAGTACACCGGACGGGATGCCGTCTTCGCCGAGCCGTTGCCCGCCGGACAGTTCCGCAATCCGATCCTCGCGGGGTTCTATCCCGATCCGGCGATCTGCCGGGTGGGCGACGACTTCTACCTGATCAACTCCACGTTCTCGTATTTCCCGGGCCTGCCGATCTTCCACAGCCGTGACCTGGTGAACTGGACACAGATCGGCAACATCATCGACCGGCCGACCCAGCTGGACTTCACGGGGCAGGGCGTGACCCGTGGCCTGTTCGCGCCGACGATCAAGTACCACAACGGCGTGTTCTACGTCGTCTGCACC
>JAEXPL010000054.1 GCA_023446865.1 Verrucomicrobiota bacterium
TCGTCGATTTCGAGCACGTCGCTGTCGTCGACGACGGGGCGCACGTAGTCGTTTTCCCGGGCGAGCACGGCCCAGCCGCCGTAGACGTCGAGCTCGGCGAGCGCCTCGGCGGTCTGCGTGAGCGCGATGGACTCGGCCAACACCTTGGCAACGAGCTCGGCGAAGAGCGTCTGTTCGCGGGCGAGGGCGTTCTCCTCGGCGTGGAAGATCTCCTTCTCCTTCTGGCGGAGCGCCTCGGTGACGAACCGCTCGCCGTTCACGGTCGTCTGGCGGCGGATGTAGTCGGCCGGGACAAGGGCGAGGTTTGCCTTGGTGACCTCGATGTAGTAGCCGAAGGCGTTGTTGAATTTCACCTTCAGGCTGCGGATGCCGGTGCGCTCCTGCTCGGTGCGCTCGAGCTCGGCCAGCCAGGTCTTGTTGCCGGAGGTGAGCGACTGGAGGCGGTCGAGCTCGGCGTCGAAACCGGCGCGGATGGTGCCGCCCTCGGCGAGGTCGTTGGGCAGCTCGTCGCGCAGCGCGGCGGTGAGCAGGTCGCGCAGCGCGGGCAGGTCGGTGAGGCGCGTGCGCAGCGCGAGCAGGCCGGGCGCGGCGGATTGCTCGAGGCCGGCGATGAGCGCGGGCAACTGGCCGAGCGTCTCGCGCACGGCGGCGAGCTCGCGCGGGTTGCGCAGGCGGTTCTGGAGGCGGCCGAGGATGCGCGGGATGTCGCGCACGTGCTTGAGCGCGTCGCGCAGCTCGGCGAGCAGGGCGGGGCGGTCCAGCAACTCGCCTACAGAAGATTGGCGTCGCTCGATCTCGGCGAGGTCGAGCGGCGGGGCGGCGAGGAAACGTTCGAGCAGGCGCGCGCCGGCGGGCGTGTGCGTGCGATCGAGCGCGGCGAGCAGGCTGCCGGCGCGGCCGCCGGAGACGGACGAAAAGATCTCGAGGTTGCGCAGCGTGGCGGGGTCGAGGAGCAGCGAGCGGCGGCTGGAGTACTCGCGCAGCGAACGCAGGTTCTCCGGCTTCGCGCGGAGGTTCTCGGTCGCGTAGTGGACGAGCGCGCCGGCGGGCCCGAGGCCGGGATGGTCGTCGGCGAGGCCGAAGCCCTGGAGGTTGAGCACGCCCAGGGCGCTCTTCACGGTCTGTGCGGCGGTGGTCGTCTCGAAATGGTAGCCGGGAAGCTCGGACACCACGCGTTCGGAGGCGAAACGCTCGAGGGCGTGGAGCGCGGTCTCGGCGTGCGGCGCAGCGCGCCAGACCTCGAGCGCGCCCTCGGCCAGTACGATCTCGCGCGGCGCGAGGGCGTGGAGGACGGGGAGGAGGTTTTCCGGCTTCGGGTCGGTCGCGAGGCGGAACTCGCCGGTGGAGAGATCCATCCAGGCGGCATGGAGACCGCGGCTGTCGCGCGCGAGGGCGGCGAGGTAGCGGTTGCGGGCGGAGTCGAGCTGGTTGGCGTCGAGCGTCGTGCCCGGGCTCAGGATGCGGGTGAGGGCGCGGCGGACGAGCTTGCCCGCCTGCGGGGCCTCGGTCTGGTCGCAGATGGCGACCTTGCGGCCGGCGGCGAGAATCTTGCCGACATAGTTGTCGGCGGCGTGGAAGGGGATGCCGGCCATCGGATGGCCGTTGCGCCCGGTCAGCGTGATGCCGAGGAGCTTGGCGCCGATCTCGGCGTCCTCGAAGAACATCTCGTAGAAATCGCCGAGGCGGAAGAGCAGCAGCGTGTTGGGCGCGAGGCTGCGTTTCACCTCGAAGTACTGCTGCAGCATCGGCGTGAGCTTCTCGTCGGCCATCGGGAGCAAGAGTCAGACGGCGAAGGCTGGAGCCCGGCAAGGCGGAAGGTGACGGAATCGTGGGCCTTGGCCGCGCGGCCAAGGCGTAAGCAAAGCGGGTGCGCTAAACGGCGGGCGGGCCAAGGTAATAGTCCACCACCTGGCGACGGGACTCCTCCGAGAAGAGGGCCTCGATTGTGGCTCGGGCCGCGGCCCCAATGCGCTGGCGCAAGACTGGGTCCTGCTGCAAGCTTCGGATCAAGGCGACGGCCTCGTCGTTGGAGTCGAACAGAAAGCCGTTGATGCCGTGCTCGATGTACTCGCGGTAGCCGCCGGAATGATGGCAGACGACTGGCAAACCACAGGCCATCGCTTCTTGGACGACGCGGCCGTGGGGTTCGCGGAACTCCGGAGCGGTGCGATACACGAAGCAGTCCAGGGTCCGCAGGAAATCCGGAGGCTCGATCGTCTGGGCCGGGAGCAGCTCGATCTCCGGCCGGGGGGAAAGCGCGGTGGAAAGGCAGGTGCCGCCAAGAATACGTACTTGGATACCGGCATCGGCAAGGCGGCGATAGAGCGCCGGGTCTTCCGTGTGGTGCTTGACCGCGACGTCGCGACTGAGGCGACCGACGGTGAACGGGCGATCGCTGGGCGGAGTGGCAGGCGGCGCGAAGCGGACGATGTTGATGGGTGAAATCTGGACCGGGCCGGTTCCGTTGACGGAGGCACGCAACCATTGGGACGCGAAGACGACCTCGGGTTGCACCCGACGGAGGCGCGACGCTTGATGGATGTTTTTCGCCAGCAACGTGGGATCGTCGGTGTTGTAGACAAGAATGATGCGGCGCGGCCGCGCGAGACGGATCCAGTTTCCGATCCGAGTGTAGACCCCAACAAACACGAACGTTCCGCCCCAGGGAAACTGCAACCGTCTGGGCTGCAGGCGGCGGATCGGAGCGAGCGCCGTGAAGGCCGCGTGTGGGCGCGCCGTGCTCCAGAGGTGAACGGTGGTGTGCGGCGACAGCGTCCGGTATAGCTCGTAGGTTCGCCACTCCGCACCGGAGGAGTCCCACATCGGATTGATCAGATGAATTTTCGGTGCGCCTGCCATGGAAGAAATGGTTACAGCGTATGGTTCCGAGTCGGAGCGAGAAGATAACGGGATTGTCCGCAGAGATGGGGGCCGGATCGATGGCTGGAAGGCCTCCTGGTGGATCTCCTGAGGACGAGGCGGCGCACTGTGTCGCCTCGTCGAGGCCGCAGAGGGAGATTGAGCTCCGGCGGTTTGCTACCCGCAGGGACGCGCCGCTTGATGGCCTCATGGGCGACACGCCTGTGCGGTTCGCGGAAGTTGCCGGTGGCGAAGCAGGCGGGCTGGCCCAGGGGATGTTCGAAAGGCGGACACGCGTGTTCCTGCGATCGCGAGCGCGCGAGTTCGTAGGTGCGCGGTTTGCTGCTCGCGCAGCCACACATCGGGTTGAAGAGAGGGTCGGTCCGCACGGAGTCTGAGTGCCGCGGAAACAAGGAGGCTTGCGGGTGGACCGTAGCGCTCTGCCGCTCGTCGGCAAGGTTCCCCCTGCTCGTTCAGGGTTTGCTCGATAGAACGGATGGGGGTGTTGCCAACCACAGTCGATGCTTGGCTCGAAGCGCGCGGTGCAGTTCCTTGGACGCGTGCTGCAACTCTTCCATCGCGACTTCGGCGGGGCGGGGAAACCGCCACTGGTGGTCATCCACGGGCTGCTCGGCTCGTCGCGCAACTGGCAGACGGTCGGCGCGGAGCTGAGCACGCAGCGGCACGTGCTGGCGCTGGACCTGCGCAACCACGGGGTGTCGCCGCACGCGGCCGACCACGATTTCGCCACGATGGAGGCGGATGTGCTGCGCTGGCTGGATGCGCAGAAGATCGAGCGCGCGGCGGTGATGGGCCACAGCATGGGCGGCAAGGTCGCGATGGCGCTGGCCTGCCACCACCCGGGGCGGGTCGAGCGGCTGGTGTCGGTCGACATCGCGCCGCGCGACTACGACGCGGAGAAGTTTCGCGGCATCCTCGAGGCGATGCTGGCGATTGTGCCCGAGCGGCTCGCCTCGCGCGCCGAGGCGGAGACGCAGCTCGCGGCGGTGGTGAAGGACTGGGCGATGATCAAGTTCCTCACCACGAACCTCGAGCGCGGGGGGGACGGACGTTTCCAGTGGCGGGTCAACGTGCCGGCGCTGCACGCCGAGCTCGACGAGATCGCGCGCACCTCGCTGTCGCCGGGCGACCGGTACGAAGGGCCGACGCTGTTCGTGGTCGGCGGCTACTCGCGGCACGTGCGCGAGGAGGACCGGCCGGAGATCCTGGCGCGGTTCCCGCAGGCGCGGATCGAGACGGTGGCGGAGAGCGGCCACAACCCGCACATCGAGCAACGCGAGGCGTTCGTGGCGGCGGTGCGCGGGTTTCTGTGATTAGCGAGGGCGATGAGCACGGCAGGAGACCGGAGAGCGGATAGCGGAAGCTGGAAACCGCGATGGGAAATGAGGGAATCGGGAGAGCAGGAACGGACCCGCGGAGGTCTCACGCGGAGAACGCGGAGGGCGGACGACGGAGGGCGGCGGACGGAAACCGGAAAGCGGGGTCCGGAAGGCGGAGCGGCGAATGTGGAGATCAGGGAAGCACGAACGGAGAAGGGTGAACTGGGAACTCGGAAACCGGCTACCGTCAACCGTCCACCGTCCACCGTCCACTGGGCTGCGGGGTGCCGTCGCCCGAGGGTCAGTTCGGCGGTTTGTCGAGGCGCTGGCGGACGGTGTCGAGGAGCGAGCGGACGGAGAATGGCTTGCGGACCAGGCAGGCGTGTTTGTCGAGATGGAGCTGGCGGGTGACGACATCGGGCGGGTAGCCGGTGATGAAGATGGTGCGCAGGGCGGGCGCGGTCTCCTGCAGGCGCTGGGCGAGTTCGGCGCCGTTGAGGCCGCCGGGCATGATCAGGTCGGTGACGAGAAGGTGGAGCGGGCCCGAGTGCCGGGCGGCGAGCGCCAGGGCGGAGGCACCGTCCTCGGCGACGAGCACCTGGTAACCCTGGCGTTCGAGCGCGACCTGCATGAGGTGGCGGATCTGCTCGTCGTCCTCGGCCAGGAGCACGGTCTCGGCGCCCCGGGGCAGCGGGGGCGCTTCGGGGAGGTCGTCGTCGCCGAGTTCGGATTGCATGAGCGCGGGCAGGAAGAGGTGGAAGGTGGTGCCGACGCCGACGGTGCTCTCGACCGTGAGCCAACCGTGGTGCTGCTTGACGACGCCGTAGACGGTGGCGAGGCCGAGGCCGGTGCCCTTGCCGGCGGCCTTGGTGGTGAAGAAGGGCTCGAAGATGCGGCCGAGGTGCTCGGGGGGGATGCCGCAGCCGGTATCCGAAACGGCGATGTGCGCGCGGTAGCCGGCGCTGGCGCCGGGGTGCTGAACCACGTAGGCCTCGTCGATCATGGTGACGTCGACGGCGAGCTTGAGGTGGCCGCCCTGCGGCATGGCGTCGCGGGCGTTGACGGCGAGGTTGAGGAGGGCCTGTTCGAGCATGCCGGGGTCGGCGCGCACGGCGACGGGCTCGGGCACGATGGCGGTGGCGAGCTGCACGTCCTCGCCGAGGATGCGGCGCATGAGCTTGCCCATGCCCTCGACGAGCTCGCCGAGATGCACGGTCTGCTCGTCCTTCTGCTGCTTGCGGCTGAAGGCGAGAAGCTGGCGGGTGAGGGTAGTGGCGCGCTGGGCGGCGCCGGCGATCTGCTGCACGGCCTCGCGCCCGTCGGGGTCGAGCCCGGCCTGGTCGCCGAGGTTGGCGACCTCGAGCTGGATGATGGTGAGAAGATTGTTGAAATCGTGGGCGACGCCGCCGGCGAGGCGGCCGATCGCATCCATCTTCTGGGAATGGCGGAGCTGTTCCTCGAGGCGAAGCCGCTCGGTGATGTCCTCCTTGATGGCGATGAAGTGGGTGACCGCGCCGGACTCGTCCTTGACCGGGGAGATGACGGCCTGCTCGGTGAAGATTTCGCCGTTTTTGCGCCTGTTCTCGAACACGCCGCGCCAGTCGTGGCCGCTGCGGATGGTCTGCCAGAGGTCGCGGTAGAACGCGGCGGGCTGGTGGCCGGACTTGAGCACGCGGGGGTTCTGGCCGATGGCCTCGCCGGCGGTGTAGCCGGTGAGCTCCACGAACCGCGGGTTGACGTACTCGATCACGCCCTCGGCGTTGGTGATGACGATGGTGACGGGCGACTGCTCGAGGGCGCGGGTGAGCTTGCGGATGCTCTGCTCGGCGAGCCGGCGCTCGGTGATGTCGCGGGAGATGCTGAAGGTGCCAATGATGGCGCCGGCAGCGTCACGCATAGGGCCGCGGACAGAGTGGACGAAGCGCGTTCGGGGGTCGCCCGGCATGGGCAGCGGCTCCTCGCAGCTCTCGACCGCGCCGAAGGTGAGCAGCCGTTGTTCGGCGGCGGCGTGGGCGGCGGCGACCGCTTCGCCCAGCACCTCGCGATCGGTGTGGCCGAGGATCTCCCCGACTGGGCGGCCGAAGAGACGGGCGCCGGCGGCGTTGATATGCAGGTACCGGCCTTGGCGGTCCTTGACGGAGATGGCGTCGGAGGTGCCCTCGATGATGGCGTTGAGGCGGGCCTCGGACTCGCGGAGGCGCTGGGTGAGGCGCTCGTTCTCGGCGAGTTTGGCCTCGAGCTTCTGGACGACGCGGCGGTTGTACTCCTCGAGGAATGCGGCGGGATTGGCGGCCAAGGGCGCCGGGGCCGGGGCGGGCACGGCGGCGGCCCGCTGGATCTCGGCGACGAGTTGGTCGGGTTCGAGCGGCTTGACGAGGAAGCGCACGGCGCCGAGGGAAAGGGCGAATTCCTCGTCCTTGGGCTCCGTGTACACGGCGGTGAAGAAGACGAACGGGATGTCGCGGGTGGCCGGGTCGGCCTTGACCTCGCGGCAGAACTGGAAGCCGTCCATGCCGGGCATGACGACATCGGAGACGATGAGGTCGTAGCGGCATTGGCGGAGCATGCCGAGAGCTTCGGCGCCGTCGTTGGCGCACACGACCTCGTGCCCGGCGGAGCGCAGGATGGTCTCGAAGAGGTAACGATTCTCGGGGCGGTCGTCGACGTTGAGAATGGTCATGGCGCGGGCGGGTTGAGGTGGCGGCGGATGGCGGCGCCGATGTGGGCGGGCTCGATCGGCTTGGTGAAGTACTCGGCGAAGCCGGCGGCGAGGGCGGCGCGCTTGGTCTGGGTGGAGACGTTGGCGGTGACGGCGAAGAGCGGGAGCGCGGCGAGTCCGGGCAGGGCGCGGAGGCGCGCGGCGAGTTCGAAACCGTCCATCTCGGGCATATGGAGATCGATCAGGGCGAGCGCGGGCGGGTGGGCGGCGGCGAGCTCGAGGGCGGCGGGGCCGCTGGCCGCCTCGACGACTTCGACGCCGAGCAAGCCGACGTGGAAGGCGAGGAGGTAGCGGTTGGTTGCGCTGTCGTCGACGATGAGGACGAGGGGCTTCATGGGGATGAGGCCGGGGCGGGCGGAAGCTCGGGCGAAAAGCGCGACCCGCCATCGGAGCGGATGCTGGTGTCGGCGAGTGGCAGGGTGAAGGTGAAGGCGGAGCCGGTCCCGGGGGCGCTGGTCACCGCGATGGTGCCGTCGAGCAGGCCGAGCAGCTTCTTGCACAGGTGAAGGCCCAGTCCGGTGCCCTCGTAGTGCCGCCTATGGGAGGAATCCAGCTGGCGGAAGGCCTCGAAGAGGAACGGCAACTGTTCGGCGCGGATGCCGATGCCGGTGTCGCGGACGGTCACCACCAGA
>JAEXPL010000133.1 GCA_023446865.1 Verrucomicrobiota bacterium
GTGCACCTGCACGACGGTGATCGGAGAGCCGATGAACTGGCCCTCGAGCGTGCCGCGGGTGATGTCGGCGGGCGTGTTCGGCTCCATCAGGCGCTTCATGATCACCTGGTATTTCATCTCCGGATTCTTGAGGAGCTTCGGCGCGGCGTTGCCGCAGTGGAACATGCCGACCATGTCCTTGATCGGGTAGGCCTTCAGGCTCTCGTGCAGGTCCTTCGGGATGCTGTGGTTGATGTCGAGCACGGCCACGGCGTGGTCGGAGGCGTACTGAGCCATGAGCTCGGCGACGAGCGAGTAGGCGTCGTTCTCGCAGGCGATCGGGAAACCGGCCTGGGCCATGCGGCCGTTGATGTAGCAGGGCACGTGCTTGAGGCTGAACTCCTGCTCGCTCCAGCACTGCGAGGCCGCGCCGGAGAGCTTGAGCCGGTCGCGGAAGTTGCGCATGGCTTTCTCGTAGGTCGAGAGGCGCGCGACGAACTCGCCGTCGGCCGGGATGCTCGGGGTTTCCTTCTTCATCTCCGCGGCGATCTCGGCCGCACCCTCGGCCGCCTTGATCTTCGCGATCTCGTTCTGGAGATCGAACAGGCCGAGCTCCTCGACCTCGACGCCGATGGAGGTGAGCGAAGCGAGGTTGTAGTTGCAGGTCTCGAAGTCGCGCGGGCGTGGGCCGAAGAGGCCGATGGTGGCGTTGCGCGTGCCCTTCACGATCTTCGCGATGGCGACGAAATGCTTGATCTCGGCGACGCCCTCCTCGGCGCTCACGATCGGTGACTCGGGCAGGTGGACCTTGCCGAGCAGGCCGCGCTTGCCGACGCCGAGCGTGGCCGAGAGGAGGCCGCAGAGCGCGTCGCCGCGTTTCTGGAGGAGCGAGGAGCCGGACTCCTCGGCGGCGGCGATAACCATCACCGGGCCGGGGAACTGTTTGATGAAGCAGGCGTCCTCGATCTCCGGCGAGAAGTTGCCGAGGAACAGCACGGCGACGTCGCAGCCGGCCGTCTCGAGCTGACGGGCGGCCTCGGCGGCGTGGTCCTTGGTCTCGATGATGGCGCACTCGCCCTGCGGCGTGGTGATCGCGAGGCCGGCGGCCGCGGCGGCCTGGAGGAGGCGCCGCGTGCGCTCCTCGGAGAGGGCGCGCGGGAAGCAGTTGCGGGAGGCGGAGACGAGGCCGAGCTTGATGTCGGGCGAATAGGATCCGAGAGGTAGATACATGGCGCAGCGGGACGTGGAGGTTGACGGGGCGGGTAGCGAGATAGTGGAGTCCAGGGCCGGCCGGAGCGCAAGACCCCGGGCGCCTTCGGGTGGTCTATCGGTTGAATCGGCGATGGTCGCGATCCGGCGGGGCAGGTCCGGCCAGAGGCGACTACCGGAGGCAAGAGGAGATAGGGATCGCGCGGAGGGCGTTGCTTTCCCTTCCGGCGCGAACTGAAGTCAGTGCAGGGGCTTTTCTTGCAGACCGCCGTACTCGAGAAGGTGCAGGGCCGCTGCGGATGCGACTCAACCGCGCATGGCCGGCCCGGGCGAGGCGCCCGACAACAAAGAAGCCGGGATCGATGATCCCGGCTTCCGTGCAAAAGCTGATCTGAACGAGTGGTAGTGCGTCAGCTCCGGTGGCGCGCTTCGATCTCGCGGTTGATCTCGTCGATCTTGTCGTCTTCGAGCTCGTACTTGGAGATGATGAACATCGCCAGGCCGAGGAGGATGGCCGGGATGACCACGACCAGCCAGAGGATGCCCTGTTGGGCGAGTGCGGTTTGTTCGGCGGCCTTAGCGTCGAAGCTCGTGAGCCAAAGGATCAGTCCGGGGGCAATGCCGCCGAGGGCGAAGCCGGCCTTGAAGAAGATGCCGGTGAGCGCGTTGACGACGCCGGCGATGCGCTTGCCCGTCTTCCACTCGCCGAAGGAGATGACCTCTGGCACCAGCGCCCACATGTAGCCGGTGGCGACGATGACGCCAGTCGACTTCACGAACTGGGCGACATAGATCAACCACAGCTGTGCCTTGAGCGCGGGCACTGTCGAGATGACGTAGAGCATCGCCATGCCGATGATCGCGACGGTGAGGAAGACGTAGAACATGCGTTTCTTGCCGATGGTCCGTTTGATGGCCGGCACCAGAGGCATGAAGATGAAGGCGGGGAGCGAGCCGAGTGCGTTGAACCACTTCAGCGCCTCGGCGTGCCCGACGTTGTACTGCATGTAGTAGGCGGAGGCGGAGTTGCCGACGGCCATCATCGCGAACGCGGTGATGAAGAAGAAGGCGAGGATGCGCAGCGGGCGGTTGCGGACGAATTCGGTGAACAGGTCCGAGTAGCTCACGGTGTGGCCCATGCTCTCATCCATGACGACGCGTTCCTTGGTCTGGGTGAAGCAGTAGACCAGGAGGACGAAGCCCACGAGGGCGTAGACCGACATGACCGCGAACCAGGCGCCGGAGGCGGCCGGCTTGGACCAGTCGTTGTTCGGGGCGAAGTGTTGGATCAGGGCCGGCACGCCGAACTGCACCGCCAAGCCGCCCATGTTGGCCATGAACATGCGGGTCGAGGTGAGCTTGGTGATCTCGTCGGTGTCGCGGGTGAGCGAGGCGTTGAGCGCGCCGTAGGGCACATTGATCAGCGTGTAGCAGAGCGAGAGCGTGACGTAGGTGATGTAGGCGTACCAGAGCTGGCCCGAGAAGCCGTTCCAGAACGAAAGGATCATCAAACCGCTCAGCGGAATGCCGCCGAGAATCAGGTAGGCCCGGTATTTGCCGAGCTTGGGGTTGTGCTTGTCGACGAAGGCGCCGACAAACGGGTCCCACAGGACATCGACCACGCGAACCACCCCGAACATGAACGCGGCGGCGACCGGGCTGATACCGAAGACGTTCGTGTAGAAGAAGAGCAGGTAGGTGGCGACGGTCTGGTAGATGAGGTTCTGCGCCAGATCGCCGGCGCCGAAGCCGATGCGCGCGAACGCCGACAATTTGTAGAAGCCTCGTGCGGCTGGTTTGCCCTGCGATGATGTGTCCATGTTGGTGGGTTTGGTGGAGAACTCGGGGAAAGCGGAAAGTTGTACTTAAGCGGTCGCTTCCTGGAATTTGCGAGCCCGGAAACATGGCTTCGGGCTGCGCCCGTGCCTGCGGGCGGAAAATAAGCTTCTGAGCGGATGAAACATCGCGTGGTACTCATCCGTCAGCTGGGGAACCGCGGCGGTGATGCGTTGGCCAGTCGGCCACTGCTCCGCCAACACGCGATCCTCGCGGGCCAACGAAACGGTCGACCCCAAGGGCGTTCCGGTTCGGAGGGAGCGCCGGTGAACGAACCACGTCGGGATCAAGTCCCGCCGGGAACGTCGTTAAGGATTGCTCCGGTTGGCCGATAACCGGAGGCAATCGATCACGTTGCCCATGAAAAACCGCGGCCCGCTTCTCGCTGTCAAAACCAAGCTCCAAGGCCGGTTGATCTGGCTGGTCTTCGCGGCCATGGCGATCCCCACCGTCATCTTTGGCGGCGGTGCTCTGCTGTTGCTGGATACAGGCGATCTGGGACTGGGGTCCGCACAGGGGGAGATGCGAGTGGGGATTCTGGTGTCCATCGTCGTGCTCTTCCCGGTCACCTCCGCGCTGCTGTTCTGCTGGGCGTTCTACCTGACCAACCGGATTGTCGGACCGGTCGATCGCCTGATCAACGAACTCGACGCGCGCCTGCAGGGCACCGCCTCCGGTCCCGTGATCCTGCGACCGAAGGATCTGCTGCTTCCGCTCGCGGAGCGGATCAACTCCCTGATCGCCGCGTGGGAGAAGGACAAACGCGCCTAGGCGCAGCCGCTGCTGCCTCCGACACAACGGCCTGGTGCGGGAAGGCCGCATCCAACGCTGGTTGTGCCCGTAGGAACGGTTCCACCGCCGCCAGCCAGTCGGCGAACTTCGCACGGTGCAGGCCCGCGACTTCGTAGCCGCAGACCTCGGCGGTCGGCGGCGTCCGGTAGTCGTAGCGGGGGGCCAACCGGAAGGGCTCGCCGCGGACCAGCATCGTGTTCTTGTGCCCGACGATCGACAACACGGTCAACAGGACCCGCTGCGATCGGTAGAGTTTCAACGCGTTGCGCACGATCACCTGCCCGTCGGGATCAAGTGGCTCAAAGGTGATGGGCGCATCGGTGTTGGGCAGGAAGACACCGTAGCGCTCGTGACGCCGGAAACGGTTGTAGAGCGGAAACTCGCGGTGGATGGCGCCGCTGGCGGTCATTCGGGTGGCGAATGCGCCGAGCAGCGCCGCGGTGTCGTGGTCGATGTTGCCGCCCTCGTAGGCGGGCGAGACGATTTCACCGAAGGGGCGGGAGCGCGCGACCTCCGCCACGCGGGCGGCTAGGGCGGGGAGGTGGCGGTAGGTGGTATGGTCGGGAAACTGCAGGAAATGGAGGTTGGCGGCCGGGACTCCGATCAACGCCATCACCGCCCGCGACTCGCGCTCCCGTGCGGCTGGTTTGCCATCGAGGGCGCCGTCGCTCGTCCAGAGCGCGTGCACTTCGCGGCCTTCCCGTACGTCACGGCGCATCCGGCCGAGCACGAAGACCTCGTCGTCCTGGTGGGCGAAGAGATACAGGACCGGGTTGGTCGGCGCCGTGGGCGTTGCGTCGGTGGCGGCGCCCGTTTGTGCGGCGAGGGTGAGGCCGGCCAACAGGTAGAGAAGCGTACGCTGTAGTGCGGAGACCATTGTCAGGACGATCCTGACCACTGGGGGGCGACGCAGGTTCCTGCGAGCGGGGTTCTTGCGGTGCCTGCCCGGGGGACTGCGCGCGGAGGGGCGGGTGGCCCTGGCTGATGCCTCGGCGCAGGAGGTGGGGAAACTCGTATCTTGGAATGGCCAGGCCTGCCCCCGTTCGGCCCGAGGCGGCTTGGCATTTGGGGTCGGTACTGCGTGGATTGCCGGGTGCCTGTTCTCGCCGATCTGTCCATGCCCGAGTTCGAGTCCTTGGTGTCCGCCTGGGGCCACCCGGTGGTGCACGCGCGCCGGGTGTTGCGGCGGTACTACATGGGTTCGGGGGCGGTCGCCTGGGACCGACTCGAACTGCCCAAAGGCTTTCGCCAACGCGTCGAATCGTTGGGGTTGTCGTCATGTTCGGTCGCCGCGCGGCAGGCGGATCCCGATGGCACGGTGAAACTTCTGCTCCGCCTCGCCGACGGGCAGACGGTCGAGACGGTGCTGATGGCCGATGTGCGATCGGATCGCGCGGCCGGATGCCTGTCGACCCAGGTCGGGTGTGCGATGGGCTGCGACTTCTGTGCCACGGCGCAGGCGGGGCTGGTGCGCAACCTCACGGCCGGAGAGATCGTCGAGCAGTTCTTCCACCTGCGGCGTGAGGCCGAGCGCGCAGGCAAAGACCTGCGGACGATCGTGTTGATGGGCATGGGCGAGCCGCTGCAGAATCTCGCCGCCGTGGTCCCCGCCGCGCACCGGATCGGCTGGGGCGAGCTCGGCGCGGTGGGCTTTGCGCAGATCACGGTCTCGACGGTCGGGCTGGTGCCGAAGATTGACGAGCTGGCCGCGAGTGGCGTGCCGGTGGCGTTGGCGCTTTCGCTCCATGCGCCCGACGACGAGACCCGACGGCGCCTGCTGCCGCCGGCGCGGCGTTACGGGGTCGAGGAAGTCCTCGCCGCGGCTGATCGTTACCAGGAGACCACCGGGCGGGTCGTGAACATCCAGTACTGCCTGCTGCACGGCGTGAACGACTCGCCGGAGCAGGCGTGCCAGTTGGCCGCACTCCTGGAGGGCCGCCGGATGCACGTGAATCTGCTCGTCTACAACCCGACCGGGCCGGGCCTCAGCGGCGCGACGTACGAGCCGCCGCCGCGAGAGAGAGTGGGCATGTTCCTCGACGAGCTGCATGCGCGCGGGATTGTCGCCCATTTCCGGCGACCGCGCGGCGCCGCGATCGACGGAGCCTGCGGCCAGCTGCGGGCGCGAGCGACCGACGACGGACGAGCGATGCCATCCCGAGGATGAAGGTGACCGGCCGCGGAGTGGTCCGGGGAACTCGGAGTTACCCGGGCCGGGTGTAGCTCACGAGCGAAATACCAGCATGGTGGCCGTCTGGTTGATGTGCCCGAGGTACTCTTCGCCGTAGGTGCTGAAACCGATCATCGGCCCGCCGGCGAACAGACGCGCGTAGGTCTCGCCGCGCCCCATCTGCTTCAACTCGAGCACCCGCAGGATGCAATCGAAGTCGATGATGGCGGACGGAGCCGCGATCTTCGCCAGGGCGGCCTGGGTGTCCGCCACGAGGTCCGTCGACTCGAGGACATTGAGTTCGGTTCCCTCGAGAATCGAGCAGTAGAAATAGACGCTGCTCCCCTCGACACGCTGGGGACTGCGGACGAAGGGCTCGCCTTCGATCACCAGGCCGACGGGGTTGCGCATGAAACGACTGGGCAAATTCGCGACATTCACGCCGAGCGCATCGGCATAGGCTTGGGCGGCCGGCTTCCCGTTGAACTCGAGCACCTGGCGGCGCGGCTCGTTGACCTTGGTGGCCACGAGCGTCTCGGGCAGGATGCGGAAACTTTGCGTCTTGAGAATTTCGAAGGGAACCGCCGTCTCGATCACGGCGACCACGGCGGCATTGGAGTACGCCTGCTCCCCGAGCATGACGTGCGTGCGCTCGAATTTTGCGTCATCGCCGGCGGAGCCGCCGACGAAGGGGATGTTGGTCCGGTTGCCGATCGAGTCCATCAGTCGCTCTTCGGCGCCACTGAGCCCGTCGACGAGGACGAGCCCTGCGTACTTCGCCGGGTCGAGCGTCGAGAGTGCCGCGCCGATCCCGGCCGCGAGCGAGCCGAAGGCCATTTCGACTGCGGTGGATGTATCGGAGGCGACATGGCGCACAACGGCCGCGTGCGCGCGGACGACCAGTTCGCTGCCGAGGGCCATGACGACAAGGGAGTGGTCAAGCATCCGCCCGGCGACCAGTTCGCCTGCGGTCGTGCAGCCGATGGCGGGCACGCCCGGATAGGCGGCCGCCAGCCCCGCGGCGAGTGCGCGGGGCTCGTGCCGCGGGGAGGCGAAATAGACGAGCAACCGGATGTCCGGCGCCGACACCTGCGAGGCGACTTCCTTGATGGCCGCAGCGGTGTCGGTTTGGAGGGAGAAGGCGTGGAGTGCTTTCATCGGTCGGAAGGATTCAGAGTTGGACGCCCATCTCGCGGGCGGTTTCGACGGCTTTGGCGAGCAGCGCGGCATCATCGGGCGAAGTGGCGCTGAACTTGTCGGGGTTTAGTCCCTTCAAGATTAGTTTGGTTTTGGTCGCCAGGAGGATGGTCGGGTGACCGTTTGCCTTCTGGCGCAAGATCTGATCGAGCACGTTTTTGATTCGGCCTGCCATGGTGGTGCGGGGTTTGAATACCGGGACTTTTGCCGGAGGCGGTGAGATCGGACGAAACACCGGGCGGTTTAGCGCGAAGTCGGAGGCGGACGGTGAAAAATAGTGATGGATACGAATTCATCCTGTATCCGTGACATGCGACGAGACGAAGGCGGCGGCACCCCGGACCTTCTTCCGCGCTGGCAGGGCATGTTTGGTTACGCAGATCGTCCTCCACGGTCGGCACATTGCCGCCAACGGCGACCTGCACCTGATGCCCACTCCGGAGCAGTGGAACCGTGCGGGGCCGCGATCGACGGAGCCTGCAGCCAGCTGCGCGAGGGTACACGGCGAGGTACGGCCGGCGGAGGAATGAGGGGGCAACGTCCCATGCGTCACCGGCGGCGCGGCCGCCATCCCTCGACGCTTCTGTCACTACTGAATTGTTGCACGCGGCCGAAAGCGGTTAGGTCGCGCTGCGGGTAGGCGAAATACGCGCCAGCTCCGTCAGCGCGCAGATCCAGGACCGCCTCCAGTTTGGCGTCGGTCCCATCTAGGCCCTCTCCGCGTTCGGTTGCCCCCGGAGTGATCTTGTGCCGGGAGTAGTGCGCCGGGCGGGGCGTTGTCCGATCAGTTGGGAGTCAAGGCGTCGCTTGTGGCGATCGGCCGGCAGGCTCAAGGCGTGGATGCAACGCAGGTCTGCCGCAGGCGCAGACACGGCCGCTCGATGGTGAAATAGAGGAACGCGCCGACGAACAGCGCTGCTCCGGCATAGACGCAGAACGCCTGCGTGCCGCCTGGTTGGACGAGGCCGGGCCACCAAGTTCGTACGGCGTGCCACGTCATCTTGTGGCTGAGGTAGAGACTGAACGTCACGGTCGCGATCGCCTCGGCCCCGGGAATGCGGACGCGGCCAAGCACGCACCCGGGGCTGGCGCAGGCGGCGACGATCAACGCAAAGCTCAGCGCGAGCAGCGGAAAGCCGAAGACGCTGGCGTCGAAGTCGGTGCGCCCTTGTGCCGTGTTGATGGCGACGGCCAGCGAAACCAGGCCGGCACCGAGGATCGGGTACGCGTGCTCCATCGCCTTTTGCCAAACACCTGGGCGAAACCAGCGGAGGGCCGCGAGCACCACACCGGCGAGCAACCCGTCCAGCCGCGTGTGCGTCGGGTAGTAGATCAGCTCGACGAACGGTGCACCGCCCGGATTGGTGGCCACATGGTTCAGCCAGAGGTAGGCGCGGAGAAGCATGCCCCCGCCCACGAGCACGACACAGACCACGGTGGTCATCTTCCACGACGGCCGCCGCATCAGGGCCCAGACCAGCAGCGGGAAGAGGAGGTAGAAATGCTCCTCCACGCAAAGCGACCACGCATGGGAGAAGGTCCGGTTGCGCCCAACGTCGATGAGGAAGTTCTCGGTGAACGTGAGGAACTGCCAGCACGGCTGGATACCGCGCGACTCCCGGAGCGCGGGAGAAAGGAAATACAGGGCGGTGATCACCCAGAAGACCGGGAGGATGCGGAAGGCCCGCCGCAGGTAGAAGGCGCCGAGGGCGGGCGTCCGCCCGGCCGCGTAGTCCTTGAGTAGTTGCGAGCCGATCAGGAAGCCGCTCAGGACGAAGAACAGATCGACGCCCATCCAGCCCAACCGCGCCACGCCGGGGAGCGCGGCTCCGAGCCCCTCGGTGATCCCGTGGAACAGCAGCACCCACGAAATCGCAATTGCACGCAGGAGGTCGAGGCCGGGATGGCGGTTCAGCATGGGGGCGGCTCGATTGCGGGCGCTGGGCGGTTGTTCCGCCAGTTGAATCCGGAGAACTTGCTCACTGCATTACCGCTGAAGGTGAACCGATGGCGGCGCGAGCAACATACGCGCGGAGGGAACGGGCGCGGCTGCCGGTGAGTAGTCTGGACCTTCGGGCACGAAAGAGGGAGGTGCGGACGCTTACCCCCGGCACATGCCGGCGATCGCGCAGCAGCGGGGGAGACGTACGGTTCGGCTCGTCCTACTTCGCGCTCGTGGTGCGTTTGGCGGACCAATCGAGCTTCTGCATCTCGCCACCACCGAAGTTCGGCAGCTCGATGGTTCCCTTGATCGTGTCGCCTTCGATCTTGCCGCGATACTTCACGACGAACTTGTTGCCGCCGAAATCACGGACCACCTCGAACGCGAGCACATCGCCTTCAAGCGAGGCGTTGTTGATCGCGCTCTCGCCAAACTCATTCGAGTAGGCGCCGGTGACCTTGCCGTCCTTCGACTCGATCTTGGCGGTGGTCGCGAGATCGCCGCTGGGCGAGTGCACGGCCCACGTCCAGGTGCCGGTCGGATCGGCGGCGAACACCGCGGCGGCGGTTGCGAGGGCGAGGGAGGAAACGAGGAGACGCAGGATCTTCATAAGGCGGAATGTCTTTGGGGTTGGGAATGGAGATCTGCCACGCCGGGAGCCCCACGTCGCCTGAAAAATGGGCCACCGGACCGGCTCTGGTTGACGACTGAGAACTGAGGACGGACGGCGGAGGTAAATGACGGGAGCGAAGGCGGCGGGCATGCTCCGGGTGGCGCTTGGGGGAGAACGAAAGCGAAGAGTGGGTGGTTGTGGCGTTGCCGCGGGCCGGCGGGGCGTTTCGCTTGCGGCCATGCACTGCCCCTTCCCCCGACGTGCGATCGCCGGCCTGTCCCTGCTGGCCACCGGCTTGCTTCTCATGCCCCTGTCCAAGGCCTTCGTCATCTCCCCCGAGTGGGAGAACAACAATCACCGTCGCATCCAGTCGCTTGCGTCGGGCTGGCGGTTCCATCTCGGCGATGTCTCCGGCGCTCAAGCACCGGACTTCGACGACACCGGTTGGACCGGCGTCGAGCTGCCGCACGACTGGAGCATCGCCGGCCCACGCGCGGCCGACGCGGCTACCGGCATGGGCGGCGGGTACGTCCCGGCCGGGTTTGGCTGGTACCGGCGGAGTTTTGCCGTCCCCGATCAGAAGACGGCGCCGGTGGTGCGCCTGCGCTTCGAGGGGGTCTATGGGCAGACGGAGGTGTGGCTCAACGGTCGTCCGCTCGGCAGCCATGTGTATGGCTACACCCCGTTCGACTACGACATCTCTGCGGCGGTGCGGCGCGACGGGCCCAATGTGCTGGCGGTGCGGGTCGACAACGCGGTGCAGCCCAACTCCCGCTGGTACAGCGGCTCGGGGATCTATCGCGACGTGAAGCTGGATTGCGCTCCGGCGGTGCATCTGGCGCAAAACGGCGTGTTTGTGACCACGACCGAGGTTTCGCCGCAACAGGCGACGCTGCGCGTGCGGACCACGGTGCGCAACGCAGGCGAGCTTCCGTGCGACGCGGCGCTCGAGACCCGGGTGCTCGCGGAGAAAGATGCTGACGCTCCTCCGGCCACGTCGCGGTTGACCATCGCCGCGCACGCCGAGGCCACGGTGGAGCAGACGCTCGTCGTGCCCTCGCCGCAGCTTTGGTCGCCGGAGTCGCCGGCGCTGTACCGGCTTGTCACTCGTGTGAGCGCCGGACCGGACAGTGCCGATGTGGACGAGACAACGTTCGGCATCCGCACGGTGCGGGTGTCGCCGGAACGCGGTTTCGAGTTGAACGGCCGACCGCTCAAACTCAACGGCGCCAATGTGCACCACGACCATGGGGCGCTCGGTGCGGCGTCGTACCCGGGCGCGGAGTTCCGACGCGTGCGACTGTTGAAAGCCGAGGGGTTCAATCTTGTGCGCACCGCGCACAATCCACCGGCGCCGGCGTTTCTCGAGGCCTGCGACCGTCTTGGCCTGTTGGTGATGGATGAGGCCTTCGACTGCTGGGAGCTGGGCAAGAACTCCGGCGACTATTCCCGGTTCTTCAGGGATTGGTGGCAGCGGGACCTCGACGCGATGGTCCTGCGCGACCGCAACCACGCCTCGGTGGTGATGTGGAGCATCGGCAACGAGGTGAATGAGAAAGGCACGGCGGCCGGCGTGACGCTTGCCCGGCAGCTCGCCGCACGCGTGCGCACGCTCGACCCGACGCGGATCGTCACCTGCGGTTGGAATTTTCCGTGGGGCGGGCAGGCGAAATGGGAGGACCTCGATCCGATGTTCGCCGCGCTCGACGTTGCGGGCATCAACTATGAGCACAACCGCCACGTCGCCGACCATGGCCGCGTGCCAGGACGGGTCATGCTCGCCACCGAATCGTATCAAGCCGACACGTTCGCCGTCTGGGCGATCGCGCAGGACCAGCCCTATTTCATCGGCGACATCGTCTGGAGCGCGATCGATTACCTCGGGGAGTCCGGCATCGGGCGCGTCTTCGCCCCCGGCGAGACGGTTCATCAGCATTGGGAGGTGCAGCATTGGCCGTGGTACGGCGCCTACTGCGGGGACATCGACATCACGGGCTGGCGAAAACCAATTTCCCATTACCGGAACATCGTCTGGGATCGCGGGGAGAAACTCTACATGGCCGTGCTGGAGCCGACGGCGGACGGCCGGCCCTGGCAGCCGACCATGTGGGCGCTGCCTCCCGCCCTGGCCAGTTGGACCTGGCCGGGCCAGGAGGGGAAAGCGCTGACGGTGGAGGTCTACTCGCGGCACGAAAGCGTGCGGCTCTTCCTCGACGGCACGTTGCTCGGCGAGAAGCCGACGACGCGCGCCGAGCAGTTCAAGGCGGTCTTCAGCGTGCCGTACGCGCCCGGCGTGTTGAAGGCGGTTGGCGTGACCGCGGGCCGCGAGGCGGAGAGCTTCGTCCTCGAAACTGCCGGTCAGCCGGTGGGCGTGCGCCTGCGGCCCGACTACGTCGACAAGGAGTTCGACCAATCATATCCGACCTTCCTGGTGGCCGAGATTGTCGACGCCGCCGGACGCGTGGTGCCGACGGCGGACACGCGGATCGAGTTCAGCGTCAGCAACGGCGCGAAGATCCTCGCCGTCGCTACCGGGGATCTCACCTCACCCGAGCCTTTCGTTGCGACCGGTCGTCGCGCGTGGCACGGTCGTGCCCAGGTGATCGTGCTGCCGCCGAAGATCGAAGGCCGCACTCCGGAGGACATCACTGTCACCGCCACGCTGCCGGAGCTCGGCAACGTTTCGACGACGGTGAAGATTCCGTCCTCGGTGGTGGTCCTTGATCAGTAGTGGCGCGCTCGGCCGGCGGGCGTGGCGCCGCCGAGAGCGGGCAGAATCAATCGGTCAGTTGCTTGGTCCGGCGCTGTGGGAACGCGCTGCGGCCGTCCTGGCGATGTAGGCCTCGACCGCCGCCGCGGTGATCACGTAACTCCACGAGTCACCGCGTTTCACGTACTCGGTGTGTTCCCGGAGAGGGCCGGCGCCGGGCAGTTCGAGGAGGACCCGATCGGCGGCAAGGACGGCGGGGGTGGCCTTCCCGAGGATGGTGGCGGCCGGGAAGGGGTGTTCGTTCGCGTCGGCGATGAACAGCGCGGCGGCCATCGCCTCGGGCCTGGACCAGTTGCGGCGCGCAGCGTCGGGCAGGGTCGCCATGAAGGTCTGCGCCCTGTCGCGGGCGGACTCCTCGAACCAGAGCAACCGCTCGACCCGCGCCGCATCGCCGTTGGCGCAGGCCCAGGCGAAGGTCTGCAACGTCGCCTGCGGCGTGGCCTGCCCGGCGTTGCGGTAGTCGCTGGCAGGAGTGCGTGGCGCGTCAGGCTCAGGGAGGGGACTCGGGGCTGGTGTGGTCCCCGCAGCGGCGCCTGCAGCCACTGGATTCGCTGTCTGGTGACGCATTGCTGCCGCGTAGCGCATCCGGTTGTTGTCGTGCCGCAGGCGGGCGGCTTCTTGGGCGCGGCCGTGCTGGACAAGATAGAGACCGCCGGCCGTGGCGAGGGCGGCGATCAGCGCGGCGAGAAGGGTGCGTTGGGCGGGCTTCATCGGAGTCACGGGTCGATCACGGACCGGTCAGGGCTGCGAGGGTCTCGCGGTTGAGGACCTGTGGCATGCGTTCCACCGCGGGGTCCGGGATCAGGAACTTCCAGCCGTCGGTCGTCTGCTGGTATTGGTGCCAGCGATCCGGTTGGCCGCCGGGCCGGACCAGGGAGACCCGCCCCGGGCCGGCCTCGACCACCGTGCAGCGCTCGATGTAGTCGGCGTTGGGCGGCGGGTGGAGCAGGGCGTCAGCCACGAGGAAGAAGGCGTAGAGTTCCTCTGGCGTCGCGTACTCCGCGCGGAGCGGCGCGGGCATGGCGGCATGCACGGCCAACGCCTTCTCGCGCCCGGCGACATCGAAACAAAGCAGCCGGGCAAGGGCGATGATGTCCCCGGCGTCGTTGGCCCACGCGAAACTGAGCATCGCATCGCGGGCAGTGGTCTGCCCGTGGTCGCGGTGACCGTTTGGGGTGGTCGGCTGCGGTGCGGTGGAGGCGGCGGTCGACGGCGCCGTCGTGCGGCGTTTGTCCATGGCGTGGGCGATGGCGACGGCTTGCGCGGAGAACTCCTCGGCGATGGCGGAGGAGGAGGACGCGGAAGCGCCGGGCGCCGTCGCGGCGGCGAGCCGGGCGTTCTCCGCCCGGAGCGCGTCGAGATCTTCGGTGGTGGTGCCGTGGACGGCGGAGGTCCAGATCACGGCGGTCAGGCCGGCAGTGACGACGGCGGCGAGGGCGGGAGCGGTGATTTTGCTCATAAGGAGAAAGGTGGTAAGCGAGGCGGCGGTTCCGGTGGGGACGGCGGCGATGGCGGTGGTGGTGAGTTGCGCGGCGAACCCGGCGGGGGCGGCGAAGGCGGGCTGGTTGGCGAGCAGGAGAGCGAGCGCAGCCGACGTGGACGTGACGCCGTGGCGGCTGAGTTGTCTGCGCAGGGTCTCAAGCGCGCGCTCGGTGCGCATGCGGGCGGCGTTTTCCGTCAGGCCGAGCTCGGCGCCGATTTCGCGGAAGGTGAGGCCGCGGAAGAACCGCAGCAGCATCAGCTCGCGGTCGCGTTCCTTGAGGTGGTCGAGGGCGGCGTCGATCAGCGGGCGGAGTTGCTCCCAATCGGGGGGGCTTTCCGGCGGCAGGGAGAAGTCGGACATGGCGTGGACGGATTCCGCGAGTTTGCGTCGGCGCGATTCGGCGCGGAGCGCGTCGCTCGTCGCGTAGCGGGTGCCGCGGTGCAGCCAGCCGGCGAGGGCCGGGTGGGAGGCGAGGGCCGCGGCCTTGCGGGCGAGCTGGATGAAGACCTCCTGGGTGATCTCCTGCGCGAGCACGTGCCGGCCGCCGGCGCGGCGCAGGGCGGCGCCGTAGACGAGATCGAGATACCGCGCGACGAGGGCGGCGAAGGCGTCGTCGTCGTGCGCGGCGGCGAAACGCCGCAGCAGTTCTTGGTCGGTCGGCATGGTGCTTCACCTAGCAACCGAGTGCCGATCGGGAAACGCACAAAGAATCGGCGGGGTGCGGTGCGCGGGAGCGAGCAATGCCCGGGGTGCCGGCTCGCGGCAGCTCGCGGCGCCGTGTTCGCTGGCGCGAACCAGTGCGCGGCGGATACCGGTGCGACCGGCCAGAAACCAACGCAGCACGGCTCCACGCTGGAGACCGCTCAAGTTTGCCGCCCCGTCCTGGTGACGGCTGGGATTAAGGTCCGCAGGCAACCGGCCGATGAGGACAGGGTCTCTCCTCGAACGCCGCCGGTCGGCTGCGTTCCGGTATCCGAACCCCATTGCTGCCATGAAACTTCGATTCCTCCTTCCCGTGATTGTTGCAGGTTTGTTCCTTGCCTGCGTCGGCCGTTCCTCCGGAGCGGAACCGCCGAAGAAGCTCGTCGTGGGCTTTGCCCAGACTGGAGCGGAAAGCGCATGGCGCATCGCCAACTCCGAGTCGATCAAGGCCGAGGCGGAGAAGCGCGGGATCGAACTCCTCTTTGTCGATGGTCAGTCCAAGCAGGAAAACCAGATCGAGGCGCTGCGGGCGTTCGTGGCCGCGAAGGTGGACGCCATCATCCTCGCGCCGCTGGTCGAGACCGGATGGGACGAAGTGCTTGGCGCGGCCAAGCAGGCCGGAATCCCGGTCGTGATCATGGACCGGAAACTGCGGGTGGAAAGTGACGACCTCTACGCGACCTTCATCGGCTCCGACTTTCTGGGGGAAGGGCGGATGGCGGCGGAATGGCTGGTGCAACACGCCGGAAGCAGGACGAAGATCGTCGAACTGCAGGGCGAACCCGGATCGTCGGCGGCCGTCGAGCGGCGGCGTGCCTTCGCCGCGGTGCTGGCCGAGCACAAGCGATTCAAGATGCTCGCTTCGCAACCGGCCGACTTCCAGCGGGCGAAGGGCCGCACGGTGATGGCGGCGAGGCTCGCCGAGCATGGTCGCGAGATCGAAATCGTTTTCACCCATAACGACGACATGGCCCTCGGCGCGATCGAGGCGATCGAGGCGGCGGGCCAGAAGCCGGGGCAGGATATCCTCATTGTTTCGATCGATGCGCTGAAGGTCGCCATCCAGGCGGTGGCGGACGGCAAGATCAACTGCACGGTGGAGTGCAACCCGCTCTTCGGCCCGAAGGTCTTCGATGCGATCGAGAAGATCAGGAAGGGCGAAGCGGTGCCGCGGAAACTGTTCAACAAGGACGAGGTTTTTGACGCGACGAACGCGGCCGCCTCCCTTCCGGCGCGGAAGTATTGAGCGACGGGCGGGCGCCCTGGCTCCGGGGCGCGCGTTTGCTTCGGGGTGTGCACGAGCTACTGTTCCGCAGCCGCTCCCCGGCACAGATCGCAGGCAATCCCCACCCCGAAACACCATGCGCACACTCACCCTCGGATCCGCACTTCTTGCCCTCGCCCTTGCGGCGACCCCGGCTTTTTCCCAGACCGCCCCCTTGGCCCCCTCGGCCCTCGATCAGATGGTGACGTCAGTCACGCAGGATCCTGCGTCGTTGGAGACGATGGTCGCCGCGGCGGTCTCCACCAACCCGACGGCCGCCCGTGCAATCGTGGCGGCCATGACGAAGGCGTTCCCGACCCGGGCGCCCAAGATCGCGGAAGCGGCGGTTGCGGCGTTGGCAGTCAACGTGCCCGCCGGCGACCTGTCGCTTGCGGTGTCCGGTGTGCTCGAATCCACAGTGCTGACACTCGCCGATGGGCGCCTCGCCAAGGGTGAGCTCAACAACGCCATCACGGCATGCTTGATGGCCACGGAGTCCGCCCTGACCGGGGCGGGATTGAGCAGAGAGTTCGCCCAGCAGACGGCCGTGGCGGCTTCGGCCAACTTGGCGGCCCGCCTGCCTTCGGGCGATATCGGCTCCGCCATGGCAGCGCCTGTTGGCGATTCCAAGCCTTGCGGCAAATGAGGCGCGGGGCGCTCTCCTTCGTTGCTGGAAATGACGAGCGAGGCTGCCGGAGACGGAAGCCGGGCGAGCGATTGTGGACCGCAGACGACAGATGGCAGACGTCCGAAGGCAGCGCCCGGCAGGTGTCGGAGGACCGTGAACTGCGGCCGGTGGAGCGGATGCGGAATTCGAATGCCGGATGAATTCCGATCAGGAGACAGAATTCAAGGGGCAGGAGACGGACGACTGATGACAGATGACGGACGGCAGATGGCGGACTTCGGAACAACAACCGGCAGCTGATCGAACGGGAGTCCTCTCAAAACGTGCCCCTTCAATCCGGCCTTCTGTACGGCCTCGCCATCAAGGAAGGCGTTTGCATCGTCCTGAATACAGCGCGATCCCTCGTCTCCCGCGCTCACACCAATCCGCCCACGTCATGCTCGTTTCCTTCTCGCTCCGTACCACGGTGGCCGACAGCCGGACCGTGCCGATCAATTGTCCGGCCTGCCGGAGCGAACACGTGTCCGCACAGGTGCAGGATCTGCGGCAGACGTTGCTGCTCTTCCACGTGCTGCCGGTGTTCCATCATCGTCCCACGCTGGCAAGGTGCTCACACTGCGGCGCGGAACTCGTGGCGGGAATGAAAGCTGCCCATTTGGAGCAGGTGGGCGACCCGCAACATCTGGCGCGGTATTTGTGGATTCGTATACCGCCGGTCTTGCTGGCGCTGGTGCTGGGCGGGATCGTTGCCTGGCTGTTGCCGGCGATCGGCTCGGTGTGGACGGGAGTCGCGTACGGGTGGGCGCGCCGCTACACGGGCTGGGTGCGGACATTGGCCCTCGTGTTGTTCGTTATGTCCCTCCTGCCAACTGGCATCCTGCTGATTGCGCCGCTCCTGCCGGACACGCCGCCGGCCTCGGTCGCTCCGGCGCGGCCGGGCCGTTAGTTGAGGACGATCCCGCTCTCGATGCTCGCGACTGCTCCGGCAGTGGCGGAACCGGACGGGTCGATGGCTGGCCCGTGCCCGGGGAGTCATCGACCGGTATGCGGGTACGGCTGACCCGTGAGTGGGGAGTCGCCGACCTGTGTCCGGGGATTGCGGACCGGTGCGGGTCGAATCGCGACCGGTACCCGGCAACGACCGCCGGGCGCTCGGGGATGGCGGACCGGTGTGCGAGGAATGATCGACCGGTACGGGTCGGTGGTCGACCTCCGCTCGGGGAGCAGTGGCCCGTACGGGTCAGGCGTTGACCCGTGCGGGTCAAGTATTGGCCGGTGCGTTTTCGGGCGAAATGAGGCGGAGCGGGGCCGGGTCCGAGTTCAGGGCTCGGTCTCGTCTGCCGGGTCGTAGTAGCCGCAGCACAGGGGCTCGAGGTAACCGGTGAGCGGTTTGCGGGCGCCGACTCTCAGCGCGTAGAGACCGAACTGCTTCCAGTGGACGTGCGACGGATCGAGGTTGGCGAAGATATCGACGGCGGCGCCGAAACGGGCATGGGTGGTGCCGTAGATGAGAATGTTGTGGAGGTTTCGCTCCTTCAGCGTGGCGTTGATCACATCCTTCGCGATCAAGGGATCGAGTCGCTCCTGGCCGAGATAAACACCGTCGAAATCGACCACGACATAGAGCACCCGGTGGCCGTGAGGGTAGGGCGTAATGGTGTAGGCGTTCTCAGGCTCCGGATCGGGTCCGGTCGGCTTGGTTCTCGTCCAGTACGAGACGAGGAGAACGACGAGGACGCCCAGCAGCAGCACGGCGATCATCGCTGGAAGCCGGTTCGAAGTGGGGCGCTTGTTGTCCATGGCGTGGGGCGGCGTCGGCCGGAGGATCAGGGCGTCGCGTTCTGGCTCGCGGGGAGGACCCGGATGGATTTCGCCCGTACGATGCGGTCGTCGCCCGCGGCGAAGGAGACCGCAACTGCCCCAACCCGCACCTCGAGCGTCATCTTGGAGGGACCTTGTTGGCACTTCTCGCGGAAGAGCTTGATCAAGGGCCACGAGAAACGGTCGAACTTGCCCAAGATCGGTTCCACTTCCTCGGGCGTCATGCCGACACGGAGTCTTTCGGCGATGGCCAAGCCCTCGTCATGCGCCTGCGGCGTGATCTTCGGCTCGGCCGGTGGAACGACATTGGGGGGATCGATCACGACCTCGATGCGCCGGTCGGTCCTTTCACCGGGCGCCGGCTTGGCGGCGGCGAGAGGGCTCCACGCGCTGGCGAGCAGGAGGAGGAGAAGGATCGTGCGGAGCGAGGGCATGGATGCGCAGGACTGGCGGCTTGAGCGCGATCATGGAGGGCGGCCGAGACTTCGAAAGCCTTCTCGCACGAGGAATTGAACACGCCCTAGGGCGTGTCTGGGAAATAATTCCGGCAGAAATATCCAAATAGTGGATTCTTTGGGCTTGCAGTTTGCTGAGCCATCGGCTTGCATCAGTTTGTGAACCAACGACAAAGGTTCGTTCTGACCGA
>JAEXPL010000231.1 GCA_023446865.1 Verrucomicrobiota bacterium
GGCTAGTTCTCCGCGCCCCTGCTGTAAAAAGCGGGTCAAGTCCAGTGCCTGTGGCCGTACCAGCCAATGGCCACGTAACACCGAACAGAAAGACCAACCATGATCCGACACATCCTCCGACTCCTCGTGGCTGCGATGCTCCTATGCATCGCCGGTGGCCTTCGCGCCGCCGGCCAGTGGGAAACCCTTCAGGCCATCCACCTGATTGAAAACCCGCGCAACAGCGCGCTGCCCGGAGCGCATGGCGAGTTGGGCGCCTACCAGTTCCGCCACACGACGTGGCGGATGCACAGTCGCCAACCGTTCCAGAAGGCGCTCGTCCGCAGTCACGCCGATCAGGTCGCCGTCGCCCACTATGATTGGCTGAGCGTTCAGCTTCGCCGCAACGGCCTCCCGGCCACCACCTACAACATTGCTCTCGCGTGGAACGCCGGCATCGGAGCCGTCACTTCCGGTCGTGCTCCAGCCGCCAGCCGCCAGTATGCCCAGCGTGTCGTCAACATCGCCGGAGACCTCGAACGCGCGAAGATCGCTTCCTCGATCGTGAACCGGCCCGTGATGAGTCCGATCATCCTCACACCGTGAACCGGTAGGCCCGAGCGGCGAGCGCCGCACGGCGCCCGCCCGCTCACTCCGCCAACAATTCGCCCTGCACGGCCTTCGGCTGTGCGGGGCTTTTCTTTTCCGGCTTCGCGTTCAAGTGCCGCGGCGGGCGCGAGACTTTCGCCGACATCGTGCTTTCGCGGTCGGCCACGATGCGGGCGCCGATCGCCTGCACGTGCATTTTCAGCCAACGCGTTGTCTGGCTCGTCGGCGAGTAGTCCGCCGGGCCGTAATGGTCGATGCGGCCGACCTGCCGCAGGCGGTCGTTCTGTTCGAATTCCGCCGTCACGTCCGGGTTGTAGACGGCGTAGGCCTTGCCGCCGTTCTTCTTCACGACGGAGAAGCACGGCACGTCGCTCGGGCCGTCGGCGATGTAGATCATGTTCTGGAACGGTATGCGCCGGTCCTCCGGGGCGATGTTCGCGTTCACGTCGATCTCGGCGTTCTTGTTCGTGCCCTTGTTGATCTCGAACAGCGCGCGCGTCTTCGTCGTGTTGTCGATCACGGCGCCGATCTGCGCGATCTCGGCCTCGGCCTCGATCTCGAATTCCTTCTGGCCCACGAAGCCGGGCGGCAGCGGGTTCTCGATGAACTCGCACGCCCAGATCCCGTCGACATGCGGCTCGATCGCGCTGCCGCGGATCATTTCCGCCAGGCCCGTGCTCACGATGTAGTGCTCCAGCTTCAGGTCGTGCTTCTCGAACTCCGGCTTCTCGCGCAGCCACTCGCGCGACTGGGCGAAGAATTCGGGCAGCCCCGGGTAGAACCGGATCTCGCGCCCGCATTCCCGCAGGATCTTGTTGTTCAACCCGCGCAGCTTCCCGTGCTTCACGTACGTCAGCAGGTGGTTGAGGTAACCGTTCTCGCCCGATACATGGTACCCGCGCCGGCGGTACTCCTCGATCATCGCGTTGGTCTCGTGCCAGAAGTCCTGCTCCACGATGCCGTAGCGGCGGAACAACGGGCTCTGCATGTACTCCGGGATGAGCGTCTTGTCGAAGTCCCAGATGCAGGCGATGGTGTTTTGCGTGAACAGCGTGGTGGCCATGGGCGAGGGAAGGGCGCCGCCGCGCCGGGAAACGGCCGCGGCCTTGCGTCCGCCGCAGAAAAGCCCCATGCCCTCGCCTCCGCAACGCACATTTTCCCGGCCCGCCGCTCATGCCCGCACTGCCCGACATCGCGCCCTTCCGCCGGCGCAAAGAAGAACTCGACGCCCAGATGGCCGACCCGGGCTTCTACGCCAACCCGCGCCTCGCCGCCGAGGTCACGCGCGAGAACCAGCGCCTCGCCGCGCTCCTCGAGAAACACGCCGAGTGGCAACGCCTCGGCCGCGACCTCGCTGAGAACACCGCCCTCGCCAAGGACCAGTCCGCCGACGCCGATCTGCGCGAACTCGCCGCCGCCGAGCTGCCCGTCCTCGCCGCCCGCCGCGACGCCCTCGAACGCGAGGTGCTCGTGGCGATGATCCCGCCCGAGCCCACCGACTCCCGCAACACCGTCTTCGAAATCCGCGCCGGCACCGGCAGCGAGGAGGCCGCGCTCTTCGCCGGCGAGCTCGCCCGCATGTATCAGAAATATGCGGAGAGCCGCGGCTGGAAGGTCGAACCGCTTTCCACCAGCCCGAGCGAGCGCGGCGGTTGCCGCGAGGCCATTTTCCTCGTCTCCGGCTCCGAGGTCTACAAGCAGCTCAAGTTCGAGAGCGGCGTTCACCGCGTGCAGCGCGTCCCCGTCACCGAGGGCAGCGGCCGCATCCACACCTCCACCGTCACCGGCGCCGTGCTGCCCGAGGCCGAGGAGGTCGACGTGAAGATCGACCCGCAGGACCTTGAGATCACCGTGCAACGCGCCAGCGGTCCGGGCGGCCAGGGCGTGAACACCACCGACTCCGCCGTCCGCATCATCCACAAGCCCACCGGCCTGATGGTCTACTGCGCCGACGGCCGCTCCCAGCTCAAGAACAAGGCCAGCGCGATGTCCGTCCTGCGCTCGCGCCTACTCCAGCTCGAGGAGGAGAAGGAGCGCGCGAAATACGCCGCCCAGCGCCGCAGCCAGATCGGCACCGGCGACCGCTCCGAGCGTATCCGCACCTACAACTTCCCGCAGAGCCGCTGCACCGATCATCGCATCGGCTTCACCCTGCACAGCCTCCCGCAGATCATGGAGGGCAACATCGCCCTGCTCATCGCCGAGCTCCAGCGCGTCGACTTCGAGGAGCGCTTCGCCGCCCTCACCGGCCAGCCCGTCAACCCCCGCCGCCGCGCCGACGACGAGGACTGACTCCGAACCCCGGAGTTCCCACAGAAGGCAACGAAGAGAACGAAGACCCAATCCCGTCCCTTTCTTCATCTCGGCGTTCGTCCTCTGCCGCCCGTCCCGCCTCCGCTCTCCTCTATTCCGACCTTCGTTCTCTTCGTTACCTTCTGTCGCCCTCCGTCTTCTGTCGTCCGTCCTCTGTCCTCCGTTCCTGATTCCCCGACTTCCACATTCTCCTACTTCCGAATCCGCCCTGCTTCCCCCTCTCTGAACCTTCGTACTCTTCTGTCGTCATCCGTCCTCCGTTCCTGTTTTCCTGAGTTCCAGATTCTCTCTTCCGTCTC
>JAEXPL010000300.1 GCA_023446865.1 Verrucomicrobiota bacterium
CATCCGCCCCTCTCCCATGTCCGCCGTCCGTGAAACGCTGCGCGAGCTGCGCCCGACGCTCCGACTGGCCCTGCCGATCACGGCGGGGCACCTCGGCCAGATTCTGCTCGGGCTGACCGACAGCATCATGATCGGGCAGGTCGGCGCGGTGCCCTTGGCCGCCTCGGCCTTCGCCGGCGCGGTGTTCGGCGTGGCGTTCCTGATCGGCATCGGCCTGCTGACCCCGGTGGCGGTTCGCGCCGCCGAAGCGTACGGTGCGGGCAACCCGCGGGCGGCAGGCGAGACGCTCCGCCACGGTCTCGTGCTCGCCGCGGCGGCGGCGCTGCCGCTCGCCCTGTTGCTCACGAGTCTGTCGGGCGTGCTCCACTGGTTTGGCCAACCTCCGGAAGTCGCCGCCGCCGCCCGGCCCTACTTCGTCATCATTGCCTGGTCGCTCGTGCCCAGCCTCGGCTTCCTCGCCGTGAAAAACTACTACGAGGCGCTGCACCGCCCGTGGCCACCGCTCTACTGCGTGCTCGGCGGCGTGCTGCTCAACGTCTTCCTCAACTGGGTGCTGATCTACGGCCACCTCGGCGCTCCCGCGCTCGGCCTGACCGGCGCCGGCTGGGCCACGCTCATCGCGCGCGTCGCGCTGCTCGCCGCACTCCTCTGGCACCTGCAACGCAGCCCCGGGCTGCAGCCCACCCCTCCCACCCGCTGGTTAGCACCCCTCCACCGTCGCGAGTTGTCCGCCCAGTTCGCCCAAGGTTGGCCCGTCAGTCTCCAGCTCTTCTTCGAATCGTCGCTGTTCTCCGTCAGCGCAATCTTCATGGGCTGGCTCGGGACCGTCGCGCTCGCCGCGCACCAGGTCGCCCTCAACTGCGCGGCCACCACGTTCATGTTCCCGCTCGGCCTCTCCCACGCCCTCGCCGTGCGGCTCGGCCATGCCCGCGGCGCGGGGCGCCAACACCTCCTGCGCGTGATTGGTTTCGGCGGCATCGGCGCCGGTGCGGCGCTGATGGCCTGCTTCGGGGTCGTGTTCGTCGCCACCGGACCGACCCTCGCCAGCGCCTTCATCGCCGAACCCGCGGTCGTCGCCCTCGCCGCGCGCCTGTTGATCGTCGCCGGCATCTTCCAGATCTTCGACGGCACCCAAGTCACCGCCATGGGCGCGCTCCGCGGGCTCGGCGATGTGCGCACGCCCACCGTGGTCACCTTCCTCGGCTATTGGCTCTGCGCCGTACCCGCAGCGTGGAGTCTCGCGTTCCCGCTGCAGGGCGGTCCGCTGGGCATCTGGTCCGGTTTGGCGGTCGGCCTCGCACTCTGCGCCGTCATGCTCGTCGCGCGCTTCACCGCGCAAACCCGCGTGCTTCGCAACAACACCTGACCAATCCGCCACCCCCACCGCCTCCGCTCACCGCCCCGCGAGCACGGGCCGCCCCGCCCCCTTCACTCCCGCTCCGGCCGGGCCGAGCAGTCGGCGCGCATTGTCCAGCAGACACTCCGGCAAATCGGTCAGACCCAGCGGCTCATGGCCGTGAATCTGCAGGATCGAAGGTGTCCAGAGCGTGTTGAACTCAAGCAGTCGCGGGCCCTCCGGGGTGAGCACCACATCCCAGCCCACCGTCGGAAAGTCCCCGAATTCCGCGTGCGCGGCCAACACCATCCGGCACGTCTCATCCCAGTCGGGCAGCGTCCGCCCGGCGATCCGCTCGCCGGTATCCGGGTGAAATTCCAGCACCCCCTCCCCGGCAGCGGGCCGCTCCGCCGCGGCGAGCCGGCCTGAAGATAGCTCGATCGCCGCAAGCACCGGCCGACCGCTCAAGTTCGCCACCCGCCCTTCGCCGGAAGGCATCCGGCAGCAGGCCGCAAACACCCGCGGTTCCCCGCCGGTGAAACAGGCCGTGACCAGTCGCAACGTGACCAGGAAGCCGTTGGAGATCGCCTCCGTCACCGGGTGGTTCGCGACGCGCGGCTGCAAAATCATGCCGCCCGCCCCCGCCCGCTCGCAGAGGCGCGCGAGCACCGCGCCGGTATCGAGCTCGCGTACTCCGTCATGCCACCGGCCGGACTCGAACCGATGGAAAAGAAACTCGATCCCATGGCCGCCGTAGTCGGCGATCGGTTTCAGCACCAGATCCGCCGGCGGCAGCATCACCGCCGCAGCCGCGGCCGGCTCGACCAACCGCCCCGCCCGCGCCGCCGCCAGCACGGGTACGGCCGGCAAACCGGCCGCGCGACAACGCCACCAGAACACCAGCTTGTCGCTGGCGAGCGCCACCGCCTCCACATGAGTCGCGTCGAAGGCGAGGAAAAGCGGGTGCGTCTGCCACGCGAGGAAGTAGCGGCGCCGCCGGACCCAGTTCTCCGCGCGATAGAGTCGGAACCGGTAGAACTCCTCCGGACAGATGTTGTCGCCGAGAAACGCCACCGCCGTCTGCACCAGCCGCCGCGCCGCCCCCGGAGCGGAAGGGTCGCCACGTTCCAGCCCGCGGTAGCGGCGGTGTTTCAGGATCACCTCGCGCACTACGTGAACCAGCCACAGCAGCACCACCAGAGCCGCCTTCAGCCGCGAGCGGCCCACGACCGCCGCTCGCTCCCGGGCGTTGATCAACCGCAGCAGCGCGCCCTGCGGTCCCGGATCCCGCATAAAACCGAACCACGGCAACGCCACCGGACAGCGCAGGAACAGGCGCAACGCCCCCAGCTCCGTCCGCACGCGACTCAGTCCCGGGAAGTTCATGCACCGCAAGCCTGGCCGGCAGTGCCCGGCCGGGCAATACTCGTCGCCTCGGGGAAACGCTGAAAGATGGCACCGGCCCGCGGTCGACGCCGCGCCCGCGCCCCCGCGGACCGCGCCACCGATATGTTTCGCTCGCGCCGCGGGCGGCGCCGCCGGTTTCGTTGCCGGCCATGCCGGCCGAGCTGCCATCCTCCATCGTTGCGAGCCTGGCCTTTGTTGGCCGCGACGGCGGGGCTGTGAAGACGTTGCGCGGCTTCCAGAAGGGCCGGCACACGCTGCCGACGGCCGTCAATCCCGCCACGTCCGCCTTCCTCGCCAAGCTCTGCGAAACCGAGCTCGCGGAGCAGGCCGAGTCGTTCTTCCAGAGCGTCCGCGAGGCCCTCGCCTACAAACGCCGCGAGCTCTCCCTTGCCGTCGCCAGCCCGGCCGCCGTCCTCACCGCGAAGGATTTCACCTTCGAACTCGCCTACGCGCTCGAAGCCGCCGACCCCGCGCGCTACGGCGTCACCCACACGCTGCGCGACCTCCGCCGCCCGGAGCTCGTGCGTCACCAAGGCTTCGACACCGTCTTCGCCGCCCGCTTCACCGACCTCTCCTTCGGCCTGAAGAAGAGCGTGCGCATCGAGGCCGTGATCGACCTCGTCGAGGCGCTCGATGCCGACACCGGCCTCGCCGTCGCCTACCCGTCCGACTGCCGCGATTGCACGCTCACCGTGCCGGGCGTAGAAGCCGCGGTCCGTTGCACCGGCGCCTCGCTTGAGCTCGTCTTTCCCGCCGCCGGCTCGCCCGCGGAACTGCTCGACGGCTTCGCTGCCGTCCGCTCCGCCTTCGCGCTCAGCCCCGAGCTCGCCACGCTGCTGGGCTGAGCTGTGCCCCAGCCCTCTCTCGCGGGAATCAATCCGCCGCAACCTTCCCGGCGTCCCATCGTCCGACCGCTTAACCCGACGGCCGTCGACTTAAGCGGTCGGAACGGTTTCCGCGGTTTTCCTCCTAC
>JAEXPL010000305.1 GCA_023446865.1 Verrucomicrobiota bacterium
CACCTTCACTGCCGAGCGCGGCTACGGCTTCGACCTCGGCACCTCGCCCTCCGCCGCTAACGCGCCGTTCTACTTCTCCGTCGCTGTGCCCGAGGGAAATTACCGCGTCACCGTCATCTTCGGCGACGCCACCGCGCCCTCCGCCAACACCGTGAAGGCCGAGTCGCGCCAACTTCTCTTGCAATCGCTCGCCACCCGGCCCGGTGAGCTCGCCACCCGCACGTTCACCGTCAATATCCGCAACGCCACGCTGCCCCCTCCGCCGCAAAACGCCCCCGGCGGCACCGCCGTTCTCCTCAACCCGCGCGAGGTCGGCCTGCTGCGCTGGGACGACAAGCTCACGCTCGAGTTCAACGGCGCCGCCCCGCGCATCCGCTCCGTGGAGATCACGCCCGCGCCCGCCGCGCCGACCGTCTTCCTCGCCGGCGACTCCACCGTGACCGACCAGCCGCACGAGCCCGCCGCCGGCTGGGGCCAGATGCTCCCGCGTTTCCTCCGCCCCGATGTCGCCGTCGCCAACCACGCCGAGTCCGGCGAGACGCTGAAGTCCTTCCTCTCCGAACTGCGTCTGGCGAAGATCCTCTCGCAGGCGAAGCCCGGCGACTTCCTCTTCATCCAGTTCGGCCACAACGACGAGAAGCAACAGTGGCCACAGACGTACGTCGAGGCGCGCACGACATACAAGGCCTACCTCCGCGCCTTCATCGCTGAAGCCCGCCTGCACGGCGCCACGCCGATCCTCGTCACCTCGATGCAGCGCCGCAGCTTCGACGAACACGGCAAGATCAAGAACACCCACGGCGACTATCCCACCGCCGTGCGCGAAGTCGCCGCCGAGGAGAAGGTCGCGCTCGTCGACCTCGACCGCGCCAGCACCGCCTTCTACGAGGCGCTCGGCCCCGCGCGCGCCCCGCTCGCCTTCAGCGCCGGCGGCAAGGACGCCACGCACCACAACAACTACGGCGGCTACCAGCTCGCCAATGTCGTCGCCCAGGCGCTGCGCGACGCCGGCCCCGAGCTCGCCGCCCTCGTGTCACCGGATTTCAACGGCTTCGATCCCGCGCAGCCCGACGCCCCCGAGACCTTCGCGCTCCCTGCCAGCCCCGCTCGCAACGACACAGCGCTCCGCGGCAACTGACCGTCCGCCGCAGGACGGGATTCGGACCGACAGTTCCCCCTATTTCGTAGCCGCCGAGCCGGCCACCGGCACCAGCCGGTAGACGTGGAAATCACGGATGCGCAGGTGGCTCTTCACCGTGCGGAAGGCGAAACCACCGCGCGTGTACGGCGCCGGATCGTCGTAGGCGAAGAGCCGACGGCCATTGTGATAGAAGCCGATCGTGCTCCCCGCCGCCACAAGCTGGATGCGCTGGGGGGCGTTTGGCACCAGGAGGTTCTCCGCACCGGCTAAGTCGTGTTCGGGCAGCAGCGGGCGGTTGCCGCGCTCGCCGATGTAGCGCCGGAAGCGGCTCGTGGTGTTTCCATTGCCGCCGTAGCCCACGTAGTAGCAGCGGAGTTGGTCGTAGTCGGCAAAAACGCCGGTGCGCTTCGTGCCGAAGATGTCGCCCGGACTGCGCGCGTCGTCGGCCATCCAGAAACAGTTCAGGTCGCTCACGCGGTCGTTCGGGCCACCGGCGGAGACGGCCGTCGCCTCGTAGCTGATGAGCACCGCGCCCTCGAGCGGCTGCGCAAGCCAGACCGAGCAGCCGCCCGGCACGTCGATCTCGAGCACACCGTCGCGCGCCTCGACCGCGCCGCCTTCGGCGAGCTCGGTGCGCCACAGCGCGAGGCCGTGGCGGAAGTCGTCGGCCACCAGCTCCTCGCCCACCACGAAACGCGGATCGGGCGAAACAGGCGCACACTCAGCGCGCCCTCCGTTTGTCGCTGCGCCCAACAACATCAAGCCGACGAGCAACCAGCAGCGTCGGCGATGGACGCCCTGGCGTTCGCCCGCGCACCGCGCAGCGCCCTTTTTCACGGCCGTCCGCCCTTCAGCGGTTCCGGGCCATACTTCTTCTGCAACCAACTCTCCGGCACCGGCACGACACAGATGTTCATCGAGCGGTTGTCCTCCGAGAGCATCGCCGACTGGATCTGGATCCGGGTGCTGTCGGCGCTGAACGTCGGATGCGGATGGTCGGCCGCGGTGAATTTGTGGCCGGTCGTCAGGAGGAGCATCTCGCCGGTGCGACGGTCGATCAGCCAGAGGTTGCGGGCAAAATCGTCGCCCACCGCCCACCGGCCGTCGGGCGAGCCGTGCACATGCCAGAAACCGCTGCCTTCGGCGGTCTGGCCGACGATGCGCATCTCGCGTGTGCGCAGATTCACGATGCCCAGACCGGTTGGGTGTTCGCGCGACCCGCAGCGGCCCCACTCGTCGGAGTTCTCCACCGGACGATGGCCGAGGATCGCGATCGCGACCTCGTCCTTCGTGATCACCGCCTCGTGCGTCACCCAGTCGAAGGACGCCTCAGGATAGAGCGGGCGCAGCCCGGTGCCGTCGGCGCGCACGGTCCAGGTTCGCTGCGGCGACTTCCCGCCGGTCTCCCAGCAGAACACGATCTCGCCGGGCACCCATGGGTTCGTCTGCACGTGGCCGATCTGGAACGGCACGGCGACAAGGAACTTCACCTCGCCGGTCTTGAGATTCATGCTCGCAAGCCCGCCGGGGCCGGCGCCCATCTTCCGCGGTCCGAAGTTTTCCTCGATCTTCGTGCCGGGCGCGAGGTGCTTGCCGACAAGCTCCTTGTTGCCGATGCGGAAATAGACGAACTCCTCGGTCGGATCGAGCGCCACGTCGCCCACGGCACCCATCTCCAGTGGCACCGTGCCGCACACATGCTCGTACTCGGTCGCCGCCTTCACCGCGCCGGCTGCACTGTCGGCGAAGAGCCTCCCGAGGTCGACGCGCACGATCTCGGCGGGCTTTTTCTGGTCCTTCACGTCGGAGTAGGCCGGTGCGCCCGAGACGTCGTTGGGCTTCATCTCCGGCACGCGCACGAAGTAGAGGTTCATCGAATGGTCCGCCAGGCAGAGCATTCCGGTGTAGCCGTTCTCGGTCACCTGCACGATGTCGCCGGTCTCCTCGTTGACCGCCATCGCCTGCCCCTTCACGCGGTTTGAACGGAACACCAGCCACTTGCCGTCGGCTGTCCACTGGTGATGCGTCTGGTAGATCTTGGAATCGCCGGCCGGAGTGCTGGTGAGGAAGGTCAGCGGCGCACCAGTCACGGGATCGATGACCACCTTCTTCTCCGCAGGGAAACGCCGGCCGATCTGGGCGGAAGCGGGGGGCAACAGCAGAAGGAACGCTCCAAGGGCGAGCGCAACGGAAGCGTGGGACGACATTTTCATAGGGGAGACGGCTGGCAGCGGGAGACACCACAACCGGGCGTTGAATCGGCGGGCGACCGCAGGGGCACAATGGGCCACCCTCCGCCTTCCGCCGCACGGAAATTGCGCGGACAGTCCGTGAACCGCCACCCTCCACGCGTGGGCCCAGAGCCGATGGCGCCCGCGGCCGGGTCCCCGAGACTTTCGGATGATCTGTCCGCCGACTGCCAGTGCATCAGCGCACTCCGGAGACCATGCCTGGTTCCTGTACGAGCCTGGCGTCCACGCGCCCAAAACCAGCGGAGCCCGGTCCCGAACTGCACCCATGAAAAAACCCTCCGCGCAGGGAGGGTGTATCGAGATGGTGGACAATACTGGACTCGAACCAGTGACCCCTTCCATGTCAAGGAAGTGCTCTAACCAACTGAGCTAATTGTCCGGCCAAAACTGAGGGGCCGAGGACATGAACCCCGTCCCCGCTCCGCAAGCATTTTTTCCACGACTTCGCGCGGAAATTCTCAGCCGCTGATTTCGCTCTGCAAACGGGCAAAGACCATCTTCCCTCCGGCCGAGGGGAGCACGCTCACCACCTCGACCGTGACCTTCTTGCCCACCGAGGCCCGGGCATCGGCCACCACGACCATCGAACCGTCTTCGAGATAGCCGATCGCCTGCCCTTCTTCGCGGCCGACCTTGACGAGGTCGACCTCGATGGTCTCGCCGAGGGTCAACTCCGGGCGCACCGCCTTGGCGAGCGCGTGCAGGTTGAGCCACTGCACGCCGTGAAACTCCGCCATGCGAGCCAGGTTGTAGTCAGTGGTGAGCAGCTTCGCCTTCATCGACTGGGCGAGGAAAACGAGCTTCGACTCCAACTCCTGCCGGTTGGCGACCTCGCTCTCGTGGATGCGCAAATCGAGATTCTTGATGGCCCGCAGGGCGTTGAGTGTGTCCAACCCCCGGCGTCCACGGGCCTTCCGCGCCGGATCGGGCGAATCGGCGATCCGTTGGAGGTCGTTCAGGATGAACCGCGGGATGATCAAGGCGGCGCTGATGAAGTGGGTCTCGCAGATCTTCGCGATGCGGCCGTCGATCAGGGCGCTCGAGTCGACGATCGTGAGCGGAACATCGACCTCGTGCGGCACGAACCGCACATACGGGATGACGAAGTTGAACTCATCCTTGCCGCGCAACGCGATGACCGCGCCGAGGTACATGCAGACGATGAAGAGCACTAGGCGGCAGATGAAGACCACGCTTGGCTCGGCAAGCGAGAATAGCGGCGAGGATCCGATCAGCCATGAGATCAGCGCCCCGATCGCGAGACCGAACGTCATCGCCGACAGCCCGCGCAGCGAGAAGCCACGCAACTGGATATCGACCAGCACCACCAGAGCGCCACCGAGCACGCCGATCAGCAGCGCCAGCCACCACCAATGGTTCCAGTCCTTGATCACGAGGGCGGTGACCAAGCTGCCGACGGTGCACAGCAGAATGAAGAAACAGCGAATGACAAAGATGGTGCGATTGAGGCCCATGCGAAAAGAATGAGGGATCAGGAGAGCAGCCAGTAGAGCACGAACGGAAGGACGACGCCAACCGCCATGCAGACGTAGAGAATCCGCAATGCCCTGCGGGCGATGCCAGCGTCTTTCGCGGATTCCTCCATGCCCGCACTAAGCAGGCGCGGGCCCCAGTTGGCAACTCCCGGCCCGAGAGAACTGCGGTTTTCCGCAAAAGAGGCAGCCGCATGTTCGCGAGCGCCTCTTGACCCAACCAAACCAAAGGCCACCCCGCCATCCGGGGCGGCCCAGAGATGCCCCTCGTGTTCGTTCAAACCTCCGAATTCGCCTTCACCCAGGCGATGATCTCGTCGACTTGGCCGAAGCAGAGCGCCGTGTAGGTGTCCGCCGCGCCGTAGTAGAGGGCGATGCGGCCCGTCGGGGCGTCGGTCAGGACGGAGACGGGGAAGCAGACATTTGGCACGAAGCCCGTGGTCTCGTACGGCATCTCGGGGGTGAGCAGGTAGTCGCGACCACGGTACAGGACCTTCTCCGGGTTCTCGAGGTCGAGCAGCGCGGCGCCGATCGAATACACGAAGCCGTTGCAGGTGCCGGAAACGCCGTGGTAGAAGAGCAACCAGCCCTCCTTGGTCTCGATCGGAATCGGACCGGCACCGATTTTCGTGCCCTGCCACCAACCGGAACCACCGCGGCGCATCACCATCCGGTGTTTGCCCCAGTAGGTGAGGTCCTTCGAGTGACTGAGGAGGATATCGCCAAACGGCGTGTGCGCGCTGTCCGAGGGGCGACTGAGGAGAACGTATTCGCCGTTGATCTTGCGCGGGAAGAGCACGCCGTTGCGGTTGAACGGCAT
>JAEXPL010000039.1 GCA_023446865.1 Verrucomicrobiota bacterium
CCACAATGGGGGGCGGGGGAGGCGAGGGGAACAAAAAAGTCGATACCGGCCGGGGCGAAACTGACGGTTGAAGGCTCTGCCGGGTTTGGTTCAATGGCGGAAACACCTTTCCTGATGGCCACCCCTCCTTCCTCCCGAACGCGCACCACCAAACCCCGTCTGGCCATCACCTGTGGTGATCCGGCCGGCGTCGGGCCTGAGCTCGTGGCCGAGGGGGCCTGCAAGCATCGTTCGGGCGCGAGGCATGTGACGTTGCTCGGGCCGGAATCGTGGCTCGTTGGGCTGAAGGGGCGTTGTGACGCACAACTGGTGGCGGTCGGCGATGAATCCTTCCGTGCCAGCCCCGGGAAGCCGACGTTGGCCGGGGCGCGGATCGCGTTGGCGGCGATGGAAGTCGCGGCGCAGGGCTGCGTTGATGGCGATTTCGACGCGGTGGTGACGGGACCAGTGAGCAAGGAATGGCTGGCGAAGGTCTCGCCGGGGTTCGTCGGACAGACCGAGTTTTTCGCCGAGCGCTGGGGCGGGGAGCCGACGATGATGTTTGCCGGCGGCAGACTGCGGATGGCCCTGGCCACTTGGCATGTGCCGTTGCGGGCGGTCCCACGCGAACTTACGCCCGAACGGTTGGAGCGGGCGGTGCGGCGGGCCGACTGGCTGTGCCGGGCGGAAGGAATTGCCGTGCCTCGGATTGCGGTGTGCGGCCTCAACCCCCATGCGGGTGAGCACGGTCTGCTCGGCGAGGAGGAGGAGCGCTGGATGAAGGCATTATTGCGGAGACTCCGGAGGAGCCTGCCGGGCGTGAGCGAGCCGTTGCCGGGCGACACTGTCTTCATGCGGGCGCTCAAGGGCGAGTTCGACGCCACGGTGGCGGTCTACCACGACCAGGGTTTGGCGCCGCTGAAGGCGGTGGATTTCGACCGCAGCGTGAACATCACGCTGGGCCTGCCTCATATTCGTACGAGCCCTGATCACGGAACGGCGTTCGCGATCGCCGGGCAAGGGAAGGCCGACGGGGGGAGTCTGGCGGCGGCGATTCGCATGGCGGAACGGCTGGCTCGCGCGCAGTTGCGACTCGGCCGGCCCTGCTAGGTTTCGGGTGCCGTCCGAACCGCCTGTCCAGAAATGGGTTGAAACCCGCCACACGACCGGGCAAACAGTCGCCGATCCTCCCTCCCTTCGTAGAACGAAATCCGACTAGTTGATGCAGAAACCTCCTTCTTTCGCCGGATCCAATCCGGGCAGCAGTGGCTCCAGCAGCAGCGGCCCTCAGCGGCCGGGCTTTCAACAGCGGGGGCGAAACAACGACCCCTACGCCCATATCCGGCGAAACCTCCGCATCAAGGCGGCCCAGGTTCGGGTGATCGATCCCGACGGCAAACAGCTCGGGGTGATGTCCTCGGACCAAGCCTACAAGATCGCTCAGCAGATCGGCCTCGACCTCGTCGAAGTGGCGCCCAACGCCACCCCGCCAGTCTGCCGCATCCTCGACTTCGGCAAGTACATCTACGAGGAGAACAAGAAGACGAAGTCCTCGAAGAGCGGTGCGACCAAGATCAAGGAGATCGAGCTCACCGCCCGCATCGATCCGCACGATCTGATGACGAAGCTCACGCATGCCGAGGCCTTTCTCCACGAAGGCAACAAGGTCAAGATGCGCCTGAAGTTCCGAGGCCGCGAGATGGCCCATGTCGAGATCGGCTTCGCGGTCATCACCAAGGCCCTCGCCGAACTTGCGACGGTTGGTCATCCCGATTCCGAGCCCAAGCTCGCCGGTCGCAACATCATGGTGATGGTGTCCCCGCTTCCAGCGAACAAGCGCAAGCTCCGGCTGAACACCGAAGCGCCCGCCGTGCCTTCGAACCCGCCGGCGGCCTGATCGGTTGCATGCCATGATGCGCCCTCTCCTCGGCCGTCGGGTCGTCGGGTGCTTCGTGGCGTTGGCGCTCGCCGCTGGCGCGGCTGCGCAGGTGGAGCGACTCTACGACACGGACTATGTCCCGGCCGTGACCATTGGTGCGCGGGCCGGTCTTGCTTCGTCATGGCTGGAACCCCAGCGGAAGCTTCGGTTGGCCGACAAGGACACCCGGCTCGATCTGGAGGTCGACAGTCGCGATTGCGAACTCGATGGCTTGCGCGTCTTTCTGGGGGATCCGGCCGTGCAGAATCGGCGTTCGATCTACGTCAGCAAGATCGATCGCGACCGGTTCCTGCTGCCGATCCTCAATCCGCGAAACATCGGTGGACCGGTGCCGCAATTGCGCACGATCGTCATCGATGCGGGCCACGGCGGAAAGGATGACGGCACGGCCAACGCCAAGCTTCGGCTGAAGGAGAAGGACATGACCCTCGATGTCGCTCACCGGTTGGAGAAGATTCTCCGAAAGGCGGGCTATCAGGTGGTGATGACGCGGCGGCGTGACAGTTTCGTGCCGTTGCCCCTGCGGCCGGCGCTGGCCAACAAGGTGAAGGCCGATCTCTTCATCAGCATCCATTTCAACGCCATCGATAACAAGGCGATCGCCGGCAGCGAAACCTACATCCTCACGCCGCAACACCAGCGATCGACCAGCAGCGACAAACGGATGCCGGACGACAAGGTTAAGCAGCCTGGCAACGACTTCGATGCATGGAATGCGGTGCTCGGTTATCGGATGCACCGCGCGGTCATCCAGTCGCTGCAAGGATTCGACCGGGGTTTGAAGCGCGCCCGTTTTGCGGTGCTGCGCGATCTCCAGTGTCCGGGGTTGCTCGTCGAAGGCGGCTATCTCTCGAACGAGGCCGAGGCGCGGAAGATCGGCTCCGCGGAGTGGCGCCAGAAGCTGGCGCAGACCATCGCCAACGGCGTGGGCGAGTACCGCGCCGCGTTGAACGCGGCGCGGAAGTGATCGGGTGGCCACGCGGGGCGCATTTCTTTGGCGCCTCCATTTGCCGGACACGATGGGCGAGCTCCGGGCCGGCGGTGGTCGGGTGCGCCGACACTGCGTGCGCTCAATGGGTCAACCGTGTGCTCATCGCGTAGATGATCAGGGCGAGGAGCACGAGACCGAGTCCGAAGAAGAGGAACCCGAAGGTGCGGGCGATCGGGCGCCGCGCCTCCCAGTCGTCCTTCACCCGGTGTTCGTCGAGGCGGCCTTCGGCGACAAGGCGGTCGTGCCAGCGCTTGCGCTCGTGGAGCAGCTCGCTCTTCGAGATGCGACCGGAGAAGATCACCGTGTCCATCGGGAATTTCTCCAGACGGAAGTGGGTGTTGAAGAAGTGGAAGGTGAAGATGAACCCGGCGGCGAGCAGGGCCTCGTCGGAGTGGACGACGTGAGCGATGTTGATGGCCCAGCCGGGCAGGAACTTCGTGAAGAAGGCCGGGAACCACATGATGAGGCCGGAGACGCCGATCGCGAACACGCCCCAGAACACGGCGAAGTAGTCGAAACGTTCCCAGTACGTCCAGCGGTCGAACTGCGGGCGCGGTCCCTTGCCGAAGAACCAGCGGTTGTGGGCGACGAAGTCGCGCCAGTCCTGCCAGGACGGGACCATCGAGTCGGGGCCGAACACGGCGGCGAGCAATCGGCGCGGCGCCAGCCGGCCGGTGGCCGGATCGCGGAGAACCGCGCGGCGGCGCCAGAGGACGCCGACCAGCGAAGAGAGATGCAGGCCAAAATAGCCGAAGGTGACGACTGCTCCAAAATGGTGGAGCGAGCGTGCGACCTCGGCCCCGCCGAGGAGGCTGAAGATCGCCTTGGCCCAGTCGGTGTAGTAGAACTTCAACGGCATGCCGGTGACCACCAGCAGCAGGAAGCTTGTGACGACCGTGAGATGGAGGAACCGTTCGAAAGGCGTGAAGCGGGTGAACCACTCGTCGTCCTTCTGGATCTCGACCTTGGCCTCCCGGAATTGCTTCGAGTCGTGGAGGAACAGGTAGACGGAGCGCACCAGCCAGAAGAGGGTGTGGATGCCGAAGAATGCGAAGGTCCCCACGAGCAGGGTCGTCATGAAGAGGAAGACCTTGTTGAGCGTCGGGTAGTTGGCCCGGTCGAGCGGGTTGGCGTGCGGCCGGTACTCGGTGAATCTCTCGTTCACCCCCGGGTGGCAGCGGCGACAGGTGGAGACGATGTTGTGGGTCGAAAGACGGGAGGCGGGATCGGCGACGGGCAGGACATCGTGGTGTCCGTGGCAATCGTAACAGGCGGCCACATCGGGGGCGACGTTCGGGCGCCCGAGCGCCATGGCCTTGCCGTGGTAGGTGTCGCGGTAGTGCTGCAGCCGGTCCTCGTGGCATTTGCCGCAACGTTGGTCGCTACCGGCCTTGAAGTGGGCGCTGACGGGATTCTCGATGTCGTGCGCGGTGTGGCAGTCGGAGCAGACCGGGCCGCGTTTGTCGCCTTGGGCTAGGATCTTGCCGTGGACGCTGGTGCGGTAGATCTCCTCCACGCCGACGTGGCATTTGCCGCAGGTGCGCGCGATATTGAGGTGATTCGTGTGGGAGCGCTTGTCGACCGAACGGCGGATGTCGTGGACGCCGTGGCAGTCGTTGCAGGAGGGCGCGACCACGAGCCCCATCTGGAGCAGGGCCCGGCCGTGGATGCTCTCCATGTAGTGGCCGGCCGCCTCGGCATTCGAGATCTTGTACTCGGTCGTCAGAGCCGAGTTGCTGTGGCACTTCGCGCAGGTGCGCGGGAGGTTGAATTTGAAGACGGGGCTGGCAAGTGAGGTCGTGGCGACGATGTCGTGGGCACCGTGGCAGTCGACGCACCGGGCGGCGCCGGAGTTGCCCATCTGCTGGCTCACGCCGTGGATGCTCGAGGCGTATTCGGCGGCGGCCGCCGTGTGGCAGGTCGCGCATTGCGCCGGGCGCAGTTTGTCCGCGTGCGGGATGTCCTCGATGTCCGCGTGGCAGTCGACGCAGGCCAGACTGCGGTGGACGGAGCTGGCGAAGCGTCCGGTAGCGAAGGCCGGGGCGATGCCGACTTTGCGAGCAGGGACGGGGCCGTTCGCGATGGAGTCGTGGCAGTCGAAACACTCCGAGTTCTCGGGTTTGCCGTGCAGCCCGCATGCGGCGCACAGGAGCAAGACGGAAAGCAGCCGGCGAGTGAGCGTGGGGGACGACCGAGCGGGGGCGGCGCTGGACATGCGTGCGAACTGTGCGTCGGGTGCAGCGGACCGCAAACGGAAATCGAACCGGGCGGTGGCATACCGAGGGACCGACATGAGGGAGAAATGCTCGTTTGACGGGGCCGGGTCCAAGCCTACGTTGCCGCTGCACCCTGCGGTGTTCGTGTTGTTCATTACCACGCTCTCTGCCCTATATTTCTGCTCCGGGAGCCGGAACCGGCGGTGAATGTCAGGCCGTCCATCGGAAGGCAGACACTGTCGGGAGGCGCCCACTTGAACTTAAAATGGACTAGAGCCATTTGAATTCACGGCACAGGCGGGGTGCACTCTTTCCCAGATCCGGTCGAAAACCTTGCGAAAGTTGCTCGACCCCCTAGACGGCGACCGGCGCTTTCTGTTATAAACCCATTATGGACGCTGAGAACCTCATTCCCGAAATCGCCCGGTTCGCCATTTTCGAAGGTGCGCTTCCGAGCACTCGCCCGGAGGACATCATCCACCTCGGGGGAAAGGTGCGCGCCGCCAACGCCGGTCGCGGCATCGAACTCGGCGTGGAGAAATTCTTGTGGGTCCATGAGAAGGAGGCGTTGCGCATGTTCGGGCCCAACCCCGCCGGAGCCGCCACCGCCATCCGTTCCCTGATCTTCAACTACCTGCTGCCTGAACTCGGGGCGATCCCGCAGGAAGCGCTCGCCACTGAGCTGGCGACCATGGAAATCAAGCCGGATACGAAGTTGGACGTGCCAGTGCTCTTCAAAAAGATCTCGACGCCGCCGAAGGTGGAGAAGCCCGCCAAGAACGAGAAAGGCGCCAAGGGCGCGCGTTAGG
>JAEXPL010000049.1 GCA_023446865.1 Verrucomicrobiota bacterium
GGCCGCACTGTATCCGTGAGCCGAACATTCCGTGGGCGGCGACCGTTCGCGGTGGCGATTCGGACGAACGGGGTGGTGGTAGGGATGGCCGCGCTCGGGGCTTGATGCATGGCGGGGGCTTTGCCACGGTCCACCGTCAACTGACAGACGGTCACCGACCTTCGTCCCCATAGCTCAAGTGGATAGAGCGTCCGTTTCCTAAACGGATGATCCGTGTTCGAGTCACGGTGGGGGCGCCACCTCCGACGATCGCGGGTGGAGGATGGCGGACCGAGAACGGAAGGCGGTGCGCAGCGGTTTTTTTCGGGGGCGGAGGAGCGACCGGCGGGGCCGCGTGGGGTGGGGGCGCTTGTTGGCGGATAACGCCAGCGGGAATTTGCTCGTGCCGCGGGTTGCTTCCGAGACGATCGGGGGTATGCCGGCCAAGAAACGTCCCTAGAAATCCTGCGGACGCCGGGTGCGGGTCGATCTGGTGTTGCAGGCGTTGCCGGAGCCGTTGCGCCACCGGCAGGCGATCAAATTGTGCAGCGATGCGCTGGAGAGATTCTCGCGCACAGAGTTGGCGGAGTTCCGGCAGGCGTTGCTCGACGACCCCAGCTACTGGCCTTTTCTCGCGGCAAAGACCCGGGCCGAGTTGATCGACATCGCGACTGGCCAGATCGCATTACTCGACGCCGGAGTGGGGTAGATGTACCGCCTCAGCTCATGCAGTTGCCGCAGATCCACGAGCGAACCTCCGGCCACCGTTGGTGCCCCGGCCGGCATGCTCTCCGCGTGGATCCGGTCTCCGACCGGGCATCTCCGACTCCATTCGTTACTGCCGGCTCTCGGATTCCTGCGTCCAGTCGGAGGATGGACCTGCTCGGGGACTGCAGGCTCACGGCTGAGCGGTGCATCATCTACGGCTTGCTAGGCGGTGGCGGCGCCGCGTACCGTCAACGGCTCCGAACATGAGCGACACTCCCGCCGTCAACACCAACGATCTCTTCGCCGTCCGCCTGGCCAAACTCCAGGAAATGCGCGCCGCCGGTTTCGACCCGTTCCGCGCCAACGTCTCCCCGACGCACACCTCGGCCGAGGCGATCGCCGCCCATGTCGACGGGCAGGACTACACGGTGCCGGTGACGGTGGCCGGACGCATCACGGTCTTCCGCGACGGCGGCAAGAGCTGCTTCATCAAGATCCTCGACCGAGCCGGCACGGTGCAGCTCTTCGTGAAGAAGGACCAGGTGGGCGAGGAAGCCTACGTGGCGTTCAAGAAGCTCGACCTCGGCGACATCATCGGCGCCACGGGCACGATGTTCCGCACCAAGAGCGGCGAAGTCACGGTGCGCGTCGACAAGTACACGCTGGTCTCGAAGGCGCTGCGTCCGCTGCCGGAGAAGTGGCACGGTCTCGCCGACCCGGAGCAGGTGTACCGGCAACGCTATCTCGATCTCATCGTCAACCAGGAGTCGCGGCAGCGCCTGATGCTGCGCGCGCGGCTCGTTTCCGCGGTGCGCCAGTTCTTCGCCGGCCGCGGGTTCCTGGAAGTGGAGACGCCGATCCTCCAGAACGTCGCCGGCGGCGCGGCGGCCCGGCCGTTCGTGACGCACCACAACGCGCTCGGCTGCGACTTCTTCCTGCGCATCGCGCTCGAGCTCTACCTCAAGCGACTGCTCGTGGGCGGCTTCGAGCGCGTGTTCGAGATCGGCCGCAACTTCCGCAACGAGGGCATCTCGCGTCGCCACAATCCCGAGTTCACCATGCTCGAGATCTACCAGGCCTACAGCGACTACCGCGGGATGATGACGCTCGTGCGCGACCTCATCCAGACGCTCTGCCGCGATGTGCTCGGCAAGATGGAGATCCCCCACGCTGCCACCGGCGAGGCGATCAAGTTCGACGGCGAATGGCGCGAGGCGAAGTACAAGGACCTCATCATCGCCGAGACCGGCGACGCGCAGTGGTTCTCCCGCACCAAGGAGGAGAAGACCGCCAAGGCCCGCGAGATGGGCCTGGAGATCCACCCGGGCTGGGAGGATTTCGAGGTGACCAACGAGGTCTTCGGCAAGCGCATCGAGCCGAAGCTGATCCAGCCGACGTTCGTCACGCATCTGCCGAAGGAGCTCTGCCCGCTCGCCAAGATCACCGCCGACGATCCGACGACGATCGACGTCTTCGAGCTGTGCATCGGCGGCATGGAGGTCGCCCCGGCCTATTCCGAGCAGAACGACCCGCTCGTGCAGCGCCAGATGTTCGAGGCGCAGGTGGGCGAGGACATCCAGAAGATGGACTCCGACTTCCTCACCGCGCTCGAGCACGGCATGCCGCCGGCCGGCGGCATGGGCATCGGCATCGACCGCCTGTGCATCCTGCTCACCGGCGCGGAGAGCATCCGCGACGTGATCCTCTTCCCGCAGCTGCGCCCGACGATGTCGGCCTAACGCAGAATGAAGAAGGCAGAATGCAGAAGTGTCGGAGCGAAGCGCGGACGGTTGTGCTCCCGCCCGTTCTGCATTCAGCAATCTGCGTTCTCACTTAGGCGCCAGAGTCCCTGACTCCGACCCATGCATTGGCCGCTCTATCTTGCGCTGAAGCAGCTCTTCCCGACGGGGCGGCGCGTGCCGTTCTTCACGGTGATCTCGCTGCTCGGCGTGGCGCTGGGGGTGACGGTCCTGATCGTCACGCTCGGCGTGATGGGCGGCTTCCAACAACAGATCCGGCGCATGATCGTCGACACCGGCGGTGACGTGCAGATCACGTCTTCGCAGCCGATGACCGACTCCGCCGCGGTGCTCGCGCTGGCGCGCCAGGTCCCCGGTGTGATCGGCGCCACGCCGCATGCCGAGGGCGTGGTGATGGTCCTCACCGGCAACAAGCCCGCCTTTCCCGCCATTCAGGGAGTGGATCTCGCGCATGTCCAGGAAGTGGTGCCACTCGACCGCTATCTCCAGCTCGGCAGCCTCGAGGACCTTGACGACGATTCGGTGATCCTCAGCCGCCCGCTGGCGCAATCGCTCGGAGCCGGGGTGGGCAGCCGGATCGAGCTCTACACGCCGCTGCTCCTCGAGAAGATGCGCCATGACGAGGTGTTGCTCCCGCGGGAGTTCCGCGTCGTGGGGCTCTTCGAGATCGGCCACGCGCAGCTCGATAGCAGCCTCGTCATCTGCACGCTGCGCGCGATGCAGGACCTCTACGGCCTCGGTGGCGCGGTGCACGGCGTGAGCCTGCGGTTGGCCGAGGGCACGGACCCCGACGCTGTCGCCGCGGAGCTCAACCGACGCCTCGGCTTGGGTCGGAGGGCGCTGGCGTGGATGGATACCAACCGCGACTTTCTCTTCGTGCTTCAGCTTGAGAAGAACCTGTTGTTCTTCCTGCTGCTCTTCATCGTCGTGGTCGCCGGGTTCTCCGTGGCGAGCTCGCTGCTCATCTCCGTGGTGCGAAAAACGCGCGAGATCGGCCTGCTCGCTGCGCTCGGCGGCGATGCCCGGGCGGTGGCGGCCTGCTACTGCTACCAAGGCCTCTTCATCGGCGTGGTGGGGACGGGACTGGGAACTGCGTTCGGCCTGCTCGCGCTCTGGCTACGCAACGACGCGGTACACGCGTTCACTCGGCTCACCCAGAGTCAGGCTGCGCTGGAGCGATTCTACATGTTCGCCGAGGTGCCGGCGCACCTCTCCATCACCGACCTGCTGACCATCGTCGTGAGCTCGATCCTGATCGCCTTGGTTGCCGCCGTACTGCCCGCCTGGCGTGCCGCGCGTCTGAAACCCTCGGAGGCCCTGCGCAGTGAGTGAACGGAAACGCGCAACGTGAAACTCGAAACGTGGAACGAATGATGAACGAATCTCGCCAGTCCGAGGAGAGGAGGCCCGATGGGAGGCCCGCGGCCGGTACTGTTCCAGGTTCCGAGTTCGCCGTTCCGAGTTCCGCCCCCATCCTTTCCGCGACCGGCCTACGGATGACCTACCCGAGCGGCGACGGACGCATCACGGTGCTCGACGGCGTGGGCTGCGAGGTGCGCGCGGGAACAAGTCTGAGCATTCGCGGCGAATCCGGCTGCGGCAAGACGACGCTCCTCAACCTGCTCGCCGGTCTCGAGATTCCGGACTCCGGTGAGATTCGTTGGGCGGGCGAACCGATCGGCCCGCTCGCACGCGGCGAACTCGCGCGACGACGCGCGACGTTCATCGGGATGGTCTTCCAGTCGTTCTACCTGATTCCCGAGCTCGATGCCCTCGCCAACGTGCTCATGGCCGCGCGCATCGTCGGCCGTGTGGGGCCGGCAGAGCGCAAGCGCGCCGCGGACCTCCTGGCGCGGGTCGGCTTGGTCGAGCGCGCGCACCATGTGCCGGCGCATCTCTCCGGCGGCGAACGCCAGCGTGTGGCAGTGGCGCGGGCATTGATGAACAAGCCGCGCGTGGTCCTCGCGGACGAGCCTACCGGCAACCTCGACGAGGCGACGGGCGAGGGCGTAATGGGCGTGTTGCTCGAAGTCTGCTCCGAGGAGCAGGCAAGCCTGGTGGTCGTGACGCATAACGCCGTGCACGCGGCCCGCACGGCCGAGCAGGCCTACCTCTCGCGGCAGCACCTGCGCTTGTCCTGAGCGCACCGCCCGGCACCTTTCTGGCCATGGCCAACGCGACTCTTCGAATCGGCATCGTCGGCGCCGGGGCGAACACCCGGGCGAAGCATCTCCCCCTGCTGCAGAAGATCCCCGGGGTGAAGATCGTGATGGTGGCCAACCGGTCGGCGGCGTCGACGCAGGCGGTGGCGAAGGAGTTCGGCATCCCCGGCGTGGCGCGGCACTGGCGTGAGGTGGTGGCGGCGCCGGATGTCGACGCGGTAGTGATCGGCACGTGGCCGTACCTCCACGCGGAGGCGACGTGCGCGGCGCTCGCGAACGGGAAACACGTGCTGACCGAGGCGCGGATGGCGGCCCACCTGGTGCAGGCGGAGACGATGGCCGCGGCCGCGAGAGCGCGGCCCCACCTCGTGGCCCAGATCGTGCCGGCACCGATGTCGTTGGATTTCGATACCGCGATCGCGGAGCGCCTGCCGCTGCTCGGGGCGCTGCGCGAAGTCTGCGTGACGCACACCGGCGGGCAGTTCGCGGACACCGAGGCACCGCTGGGCTGGCGGCAGGAGTTCGCGCTGAGCGGCGTGAACACACTGATGCTCGGCATCAACTACGAGATGGTGCTGCGCTGGCTGGGCGAGGATCCCACCTGGGTGCAGGCCGATGCCGCGGTGTTTACGAAGCGGCGGCGACGCGCCGAAGGCGGAGAGGGCGACGTGGAGATCCCGGAAAGCGTGAGCGTGCTCGGCCGGTACACGGGCGGAGCGCGGCTCGTCATGCATTTCAGCGGGGTGGAACTCGGGCAACCGCGGCACGAGATCCGACTCAACGGCGAACGCGGCGCGCTGCGCCTCGATCTCGCGGCGCAGAAGCTCTGGCACACGCCGCTCGGCGGTACGGAGGTCGCGGTCGAGCCCGCCGTCGACCAGCGACGCGGGTGGCGCGTGGAGGAGGATTTCGTTGCAAGCATCCGCGACGGCGCGCCGGTGCGACTCACGGATTTCGCAACGGGCGTGCGCTACATGCGGCTGACCGACGCTGTCTGGCGTTCGTGGAGCGACGGCGGCGTACGCATCGCACTCTGAACGGGCCCCCCGACCATGAGAATCTTCCGCTATTGGACGCGCATCGAGCGCGTGCTGACGATCGATGGAAAGGCGCAAAAGGTCCACGCCTTCGGCGGCTCGAACGTTTCCCCGGAAGCTGCCGCGGCCGATGCGGAGCGCCGGCTCGACGGCGTGCGCCGCAAGATCCTCGGGGAGCGCGGCGACAACCGTGCGCCGTACGAGGCGGACATCCGCGAGGAGGTGCTGGAGCGGCTGGATGAGCGAAACGTGGTGACGCGCAATCGTTACGGTGCGGCGGTGCTGAACAGCAGCGAGGTGATGTTCGTCGACATCGACGAGCCGCGGCTCGGTTTCTGGGACCGCTTCCGCGCGAAACCCACCGGGGCGAAGAAGATCGCGCTGATCGAGGAGCAGGTGCGGCGACTGGTGGCCACGGCGGCGGAGCTGCGCGGACTGGGGGTGCGACTGTGCGAGACCCACAGCGGTGTGCGAGCGATCGTCACCGGGCGCCCCTTTGATCCGAAATCCGAGTACACGGCGGAGCTGATGGCGCTGTTCAACGCGGACTTGCTCTACAGCGCGTTGTGCCGCCGCCAGGGTTGCTTCCGGGCACGCCTCACGCCGAAACCGTTCCGGATCAAGTGTCGGACCCGCAAGATCGTGTTCCCGCGAGACACCCCGCAGGACGAAGAGGCGCACCGGCAGTGGGTCGCCGAGTATGATCAGGCAAGGGGGCGATTCGCGACCTGCCGGTTGCTCTGCTCGCTCGGACACGACGTGCGCGATTCGATCGTCGCGTGGCACGACCGGGAGACCGGCGCGACCAGCGGGCTGAAGCTGGGGTGAGCGGAGAAAGGCGGTGCCTCTTGGGCAGCCTCGGCCCCGGTATCACCCCGAGATGCGCTTGGCGATCAGTCCGCGAATCCAAGCACCGAGCAGCAGAAGCCCGGCAACGATCGACGCTCGTAGGATATAGGGTCCCGCCTCCTGTTGCACCCATTCACTGCGAGAGGCCCAGATCATCAGCCAGACGCAGAGGGCGATGGCGATGGTTGCGATGAAAATGTAGAGGAAACAACCCTTGCGGGCTTCGGCGCGAATGTCCTTGGGATCGACCTCTTGCGAAGCGATTTCAGGCAGCACCGGCGCGGTGACGGTCGGGGCGGGTGTTGCCTGCGCAGGGGTGGCAGGCATGGCCGCCAGAGCGGGCGATGGTGTTTCGGATGATGAACTCGCGGCCTCCGTTGTCGCGACGATGGGCGGCGTCACAGGCACGGGCGGTTTCGCGGCGGAAGCCGCCGACGCAATGGCCGCGACCTCCCGATCGAGCCACGCGAGGTGCTCGGCGACGAGTGCTCGCTGGCGGAGGAGTTCCGCGAGTCGGTCCTGCATGTGCGTGAGTTTGGGGGACAGTGCCGTTGGCGCAACCGTCAAGCGGCCCGCGCGCGAAGTTGACGAAACTGTCAACGTCAGCGCCGCACCGGAATATCGCGACTGGCGAGAAAGTCCTTGGCCTGCGGAACCGTGAACGTGCCGAAGTGGAAAATCGAAGCGGCGAGCACGGCGCTGGCGCCGCCCTTGGTGAGGACCTCGGCGAGGTGTTCGAGCGTGCCGGCGCCCCCGGAGGCGATCACGGGCACTTCGACGGCCTCGCTCACGCGGCGCGTGAGCTCGATGTCATAGCCGTTGAGCATGCCGTCGCGGTCCATCGAAGTGAGGAGGATTTCGCCTGCGCCGAGGGCCACTCCCCGGCGGGCCCACTCGACGACATCAATCTCGGTGCGCTTGCGTCCACCGTGGGTGTAGACCTTCCAGGACTGGCCGTCGGGTTCGCGGCGGGCGTCGATGGCGAGCACGATACACTGGTTCCCGAACTTGCGCGCGCTGTCGCGGATGAGGTCGGGCCCGAGCACGGCAGCGGTGTTCAGCGAGACCTTGTCGGCGCCGGCGTGGAGCATCTTGCGGATGTCCTCAACGCTACGCAGGCCGCCGCCGACAGTGAGCGGCATGAAGCACTGTTCGGCGGTCGCGGCGACGACATCGTGCATGATCGCGCGCTGGTCGCTGGAGGCGGTGATGTCGAGGAAGACGAGTTCGTCGGCGCCCTGCGCGTCGTAGGCGCGGG
>JAEXPL010000093.1 GCA_023446865.1 Verrucomicrobiota bacterium
CTCGAGGATGATCGAGTCGAGCGCGCCCGGGGCGGCAAGGAGCGCCGGCGTGGCCTGGAACTCCACATACCACGCGGTGGTCGCGGCCGGGGGCGCCTCGGGCGCGATCTCGAGGTCGCAATCGCCCTCGATGAAGCAGAAGACGTCACGGATCGCGGCCTCGTCGGCCGCGGTGGCGAGCCGGATGCTCCAGGCGAGATGCGAGAGCTCCGGGTCCAGCTCCGAGAGCGGCGGCAGCGCCTCCACCAGCGTCTGGATCTCGCAATCGCCGAGGGCGCGCAGACTGTCGAGGAACATGCCCGGGTCGATGCCCTGCTGGAACACGCCGGAGTGCGGTCGGAAATGGATCCGCCAGTGTTTGTCCGCGGGGGCGGGAGCCGGCCCGGCCTCCTTCGCGGCGGCCTCGGCCTTGCCGGCCTTGGCGGGCAGGAAGCGCAGGAGGGCCTGCAGGTCGGGGTCGGCGCGCTGGAGCACCGCGGGCGCCTCGGCGGGCGCGGCCTCGAGGTAGCGCGCGATCGCGTCGCACAGGCGCAGCGTGAGGTCGACGATGGTGGAGTTGACGGCGACGCGACCCTCGCGGGCGGCGTTGAAGACATCCTCCACGTGGTGGAGAAACGCGGACAACTCGACAAAGCCGCTGGTGGCGCCGGAGCCCTTGAGGGTGTGCATGGCGCGGAAGACGCGGTTGATGGCGGCGGTGTCGGCCGGCTCGCGCTCGAGTTCGAGCAGGGCTTGCTCGAGTTCGCCGAGCAGGTCGGCGGCCTCCTGGCGGAAAAGTTCGCGGCTGCGGCGTTGGATCTCGTCGAAATTCATGGCGACGGGGGAAGGTTGGCGGGCGGGGGATCAGGGCGGGCAGACCATCTTGACGACGGCCACCAGGCGACCGGGGTCGAAGGGTTTCACGACCCAGCCGGTGGCGCCGGCCTTCTTGCCCGCCACCTTCTTGTCGTCCTGGGACTCGGTGGTGAGCATGATGATGGGGGTGAACTTGTACTGCGGCAGCGCGCGCAACCGGGTGATCATGGTGATGCCGTCCATCTGCGGCATGTTGAGGTCGGTCACGACGAGGTCGGCCTTGCGCTGCTCGGCCAGGCGCAGGCCGGCCACGCCATCCTCGGCGGAGTGCACCTCGTAGCCGGCGCTGCCGAGCACCATCTTCACGGTTTCGCGGATGCTCATCGAGTCGTCCACGGCAATCACGATCTTGGTCATAGGAAAACGGGGATGCGGTTCAGGTTGAGGCGAACGCGGCGCCGAGCGCATAACGCTCCAGGGCGGTGGTCCACGCCGGCGCGGGGCTGGGCGCGACCCGGAACGAGGGCGCGGTGTGGATGGCGGCGAGCAGGACCTGCAGCGCGGCGATGTCGATGCGGGCGAGCGCGGCGGGCTCGAGCACCAGCTCGCGGGGGCGGCGCAGCGCGGTGCGCAGGGCGACCTGCAGCGCGGCGGCGTCGTCGATGGTGAGCTCGCCCTCGAGCCGGACGAGGGCGGTGGTGTCGGTGGTGTCGACGTGGAAGACGCTCATGGGTGGGCTTCGTGGGGCTCAGCGGTTGTCGGAGACGGTGGCGCCGGCCAGCTCCTCCAGGTAGCACTGCATCTCCGCGGCGGAGAGGTCGTGCAGCTTCTGGAGCTCGGGGCCGAAGGTGTTCCAGGCGGAGAACTCGCCGCGGCGGGCCTGGGCGATGGCGTCGTTGCAGTAGGCGGCGAGCCGGGCCCAGCCGAGCATGGTGAAGCAGCCCTTGAGGCCGTGGGCGGTCTCCGCGAGATGGGCACAGTTGCGGTTGGCGCAGGCCTCGCCGAGGCGGGGCCAGGCGCTGTCGAGATCGCGGGCCGCGGAGGCCTGCAGCTGGCGCAGCACCTCGGCCACCTGCGTGGGCGGCAGGCCGGGGAACATGGCCGCGAGCTGGTTGCGGTCGATCAGCTCGGGGCCCTCGGCCGGCACGGTCGGCGGCGGCGGCGCCTCGGCGGACTCGGCCCGGAAGAGGCGCTGGAAGCACGCCTCGATGTGCGCGGGCAGCACGGGCTTGCTGAGGTAGTCGTCCATGCCGGCGGCCAAGCAGCGCTCGCGGTCGCCACTCTGGGTGGCGGCGGTGAGGGCGACGAGCTTGGCGCGACGCGCGGCGTCGGGCTGCAGGCGCACGATCTCGCGGGCGGCGGCGAGGCCGTTCATCACCGGCATCTCGACATCGAGCAGCACCAGATCGAACGGTTGGAGACGCAGGGCCTCGACGGCCTCGGCGCCGTTGACCACCAACTGGCAGCGGTAGCCGAGGTGCTGGAGGAGGCGGCGCAGCATCTCGCGGTTGGTCGGGATGTCGTCGGCCACGAGCAGGCGCAACGGGAGGCGTTCGCCGAGCTTGAGTTCCGGGGCGGCGCTGTCGGCCGCGCCGGCGGGCGGCGCCAGCAGGCCGGCGATGGCGCGGGCCAGCTCCGCGAGGTCGAGGGGCAGCAGAATGGTGGCGGCGCGGGCGGCGGCGGGCACGGGCCAGTGCCGGTCGGGCTGGGACAACCACACCACCGGCGCGGGCTTGGCCGGCGGCCGGACCATCAGGTGGCGGTTGAGCATCGCGCCGAGGTTGCGCGCCAACGCCGACTCGACCACGGCCAGATCCACGGCAGCCGCGCGCTGGTCGGGCGGAATCGCCACCTCGGGCCCCTGCCAGACGATCGGCTCCAGGCCCCAGGCGCAGAGCGCCTCGGCCAGCATCTCGCGGGTCTGGCGGTCGCTGAAGACCAACAACACCTTGCGGCCGGCGACACCGGCCGGGGCGAGCGCCGCGAGCGCCGTGCCGCCCTCGGACTCGTCGACCTCGACAGAGCAGCGGAAGGCGGTGCCCCGCCCCACCCGGCTGCGCACGACCACGTCGCCGCCCATGAGCTGCGCGAAGGCGCGCGCGATCGCCAACCCCAGGCCCGTGCCGTGGGTCGAGCGCGGCGAGCCGAACTCGGCGCGGGAAAACGGCTGGAAGAGTTTCGCGAGGTCGGCCGGGGCGATGCCCACGCCGGAATCGACGACGGTGAACGCGAGGCGCCAGCGACCGGCCTGCGCCGTGGCGGACACATCAAGATGCACGCCGCCGCGCACGGTGAAATTGACGGCGTTGCCGAGGAGATTGAGCAGGACCTGCTGCAGGCGCCGGGGGTCGCCCACGATGCGCAGGGGCACGTTGCGCCGGACCCGCCAGCTGAACGTGAGGCCCTTGCGACGGGCGAGCGTGCCCGCCTGCCGCACCACCTGCGTGACCAGCCCGAGCACGTCGAAAGCGCGGGGCTCGAGGCGCACCTTGCCCGCCTGGAGGCCGGAGAAGTCGAGCAGCTCCTCGACGATCGCCAACAGGTTCTGGCCGCTCTCGAGGATGAGCTGGGCGGAGTGGACCTCGGTGCTGTCCCGCGACTGTTCGGCGAGGGTCGCCGCCAGACCGTTGATGACATTGAGCGGCGTGCGCAGCTCGTGGCTCATGCTGGCGAGGAAGGCGCTCTTGGCGCGGTTGGCGGCCTCGGCGGCATGGGTGAGCTCGCGGGCGTGGTCGGCCACGGCGGCCAGCTGGGCGTTGGCGGCCTGCAGTTGCGCCTGCGACTCGCACAACGCAGCCTGCTGGCGGTTGCGGGCGGTCACGTCGCGGCACAGGCAGACGACGCGATCGCCCGCGCCGGGCTGGCAGCTGGCGCTCGTCTCCACTTCACGGATCTCACCGGACTTCGCGCGGAGGCGGCAGTCGCACCGGCCCGCGCCGGTCGCGACGACCCCGGCGAAGAACGCGGCGAGCGCGCCCGGGCCCGCCGCGGCGTCGTGCAGCTGCGCGATGGTGAGGCCGGCGAGTTCCTCGCGGTTATATCCGGTGATCGCGCACATCGCGTCGTTGGCGGCGAGGATCCGGCCCGACGAATCGAGCACAAGCAGGCCGTCGAGCGCGTGCCGCAGCAGGGCGGCCAGCTCCTCCTCCGGCCGGGCGGCAGGGTCGGGGGTGGAGGCGGTGGTGGCGTGGACTTTTTTCATGGCGGAAGGAGCGGCGGAAGGGGCGTTCAGAAGAGCTCGATGCCGGGCCCGAGGTCGGGCTTGTCCGGCGGCTTCTCCGGCGACGGTTTGGCGGCGGGCGGCGGCGTGGCGGCAACGTCCGCCGCGACGGTCGGCGGTTCCGGGCGAATCTCGGTCGCCGGCGGGACGGACGATTCCGGGGGCAGGTCGAAGAGCTCGATCCCGGCCACCGGCGCGGTACTGGCGATTTCGGCACCGAGCGCACCGGCGTGGGCGCGACGCTCCTCCTCCATCGTGTAGCGTTCGCGATGGGCGGCGAGTTTCGCGGCGGCGGCCGCATCGAGCGGGAGGCCGGCGCTGGGCCGCGTGGCGGTCTCCAGCTGCCGGCAGAGCGCCTCGGCCGGTTCATAGCTGGCGGCGATGAGCTCGGGGAACCGCAGGGTCTGGAGGAGCTTCTTGGTCTCACCGAAGAGCGCGGCAAAATCCTGTCCGGTGCGGGCTGCATCGCTCTGGATCTCGTCGCCGAGACGGCGCAGCTGGTCGCTCACCGTGATCGCGCCCTTCTCCAGGGCCTGCTTCTCGCGCGCCACGATGGCGAGGAACGAGTCGGCCTGGGTGCTGATCTGCTGGAGCGCGACGAGGACCTCGTCGAGTTTGCGCGCGAGGTCGGCGGTGATGTGCCCGATCCCGTCGGACACCCGGCTGCACTCCTCGGAGAGCTTGTTGAGGGCCTCGGCCGAGGTCATGCGCGCGGCGGCGATCTGGGCGTTGAGCGAGACGATCTTCACATCGAACTCGTGGCGCGCGATCTCCTGCGAGAACAGGCGCACGAGCTCGCCGATGCGGCCGACAGAGCGGGCCACCTTCTCGTTGGTCACCTGCCCCTGCGCGGCGATGCCGGCGAGTTCGGTGATCTGCTCGCGGTAGAGGTCGGCCAGGCGGCAGTCGACGAAGGCGGTGCTCACCGCCTGCTCAAGCGCCGTGTAGTCGGAGAGCAGCGATTCGCCGTGCTGGACCAGCTGGGCCATGCCGCCGGTCACCTCGGAGCCCGCCTGCTCGATCTCGGCCCGGGCGGCCCGCAGCTGGGCGTGCTGCACGGCGGCGGCCTGGTGGACGAAGGCGGCGCCGGGGCCGGTGCCGGCAAGGGCGGCGGGCAGGCGCTCGGCGATGTCCTCGAAGCCGACGGCGATGTGCTCGAGCTTCTGGCGCACGATGTCCTGGTGCTGGAGCGCCATCAACATGCCCAGGGTGATCGGGGCGGTGCGCTCGAGCCGCTGCTCGATCGCGCGGCTGCGTTCGCCGCACGGGGTAAGCGCCACGCGGAGCTTCTCGAGCTCCTGGAAGATCGTCTCGACGCTGTGATGGGCGCGCCGGTGGAGCGTGTCCTCGAGCCGGCGCAGCTCCGCTCGCTCGGCCGCGGCCTCGAGCACGATCGTTTCGATGCTGGCGAACGCGGTGGCGGAACTGGCGAGCACCTTCTGGGCGATCTCGGCGATGTTGGCGGCGACGTTCATGAACACGCTCTGCGGCTCGGCCTCGAGCCGCACGGCCTCCATCCGAATATTCAGAGTCAGGATGCGCAGCATCATGTCGTTGCGCTCGAAGTGCGACCGGGCGCTGCAGGCTTGGAGCAACTGGCTCTCGACGGTCTGCATCTGCTCCTGCTCGGAGACGGCGACGCCGAGGCTGGCGTGCACGAGATCCACCGAGCCCTTGTAGAGGCTGTAGGCGGCGGACAGCGCCCGGTCCTCGTCGCGGTCCTCGACGACCGCGGAGAGGTGGCCGGCGCGCCGGCGCAGCTCGGTCAGGCCGTTGCCGAAGCGGCCGAGTTCCTGCGCGAGGGCGGTGAAATCGCGGTCGGAGGCCTGTCCGAAGTCGGCCAGGCCGGTCTGGCAACGGTGCAGGTCGGCAATGGTGGCGGGCTCCGTGGCGGCGTCGGCGGTCCGCGCAACCTTCGGCCAGCGGCGGAACATCCGCCGCAGCTGCTCCGGCCACCGAACAAGCTGTTGCGCAACAGTCATGATCTCAGGAACTGCAGACCTGGGTGTCGTCCCCGCCAAGCATCAGGCGGACCTGGGCCACAAGCGTGTCGGGCATGACCGGCTTGAGAAGGAAGCGCAGGTGGCGGGCGTCGCGCTGGCCGGCCTCTTCGGCACGCTTGGCTTCGGAGGTGATGGCGAGGATCGGCAGGTTGGCCAGCTCGGGCACCGCCCGGATGTGCCGGATGACCTCCTGCCCGCTCATGTTGGGCATCACGAGGTCGAGCAGGACGAGGTCGACCCGCTGCTGCTGGAGGATGGCGAGCGCCTCCTTGCCATCGCAGGCCGGGATACAACGAAAGCCCTTTTGGGAGAGGAACATCGAGTGGTAGAGGCGGACGACCTCGTAGTCGTCGACAACCAGGATGGTTTTCATAAGGCGTGGCGGAGCGGATTGGGCGATGGTCCGCCCCGATTTTCGCCGGGGGCGGGAACGGATACGGGAAGAAGTGGTGACGCGGGTGCTCATCGGCCGCGGAGCAGGGCAGCTGCAATCTGATCGAGCGAAAGTACGCGATCGGCGGCACCGAGTTTGATGGCCTCCTTCGGCATGCCGAAGACGACCGAAGATTCTTCGTCCTGGGCGATGGTGAACGCGCCGGCGTCCTTCATCTCCTTCAGGCCCACGGCACCGTCGTCGCCCATGCCGGTGAGGATGATGCCGGTGGCGTTGGCGCCGGCATAGCGGGCGGCGGAGCGGAAGAGCACGTCGACGGACGGACGATGGCGGCTCACGAGCGGACCATCGCGCACCTCGACGGTGTAGCGCTGGCCTTGGCGCTTGATCATCGTGTGGCGGCCACCGGGGGCGATGAGCACCTGGCCGGGCAGGATCGGGTCGCCATCGACGGCCTCCTTGACCTTGAGCCGGCAGAAGGTGTCGAGATTGTCGGCGAACGAGTGGGTGAAGCCCTCCGGCATGTGCTGGACCACGACGATGCCGGGGCACTCGGAAGGCAGCGCCTCGAGCACAATGCCCACGGCCTCGGTGCCGCCGGTGGAGGCGCCGATCGCGATGATCCGTTCGGTGGCGGCAGCGGCGTTGTGGGTCGGCTTGGCGAGCACGGCGTCGGCAGTGAGCTTGGGCCGGGCGGCGGTGCGCTGAAGGAGACGATCGGGGCGCACGCGGGCGGCGGCCTTCACGGCATCGCAGATGACGATGCGGGCCTCGGCGAGGAAGGCCTCGGTGCCAAGGCGCGGTTTGGTGATGATGTCGACGGCGCCGTGCTGGAAGACACGGGCGGTGACATCGGAACCGGCGGTGGTGTAGCTGGAGCAGACGAGCACGGGGATCGGATGCTGCGCCATCAGTTTCTGGAGGAAGGTGACGCCATCCATGCGCGGCATCTCGATGTCGAGGGTGATGACATCGGGGGCGTTCTCGCGCATCAGCGCGACGGCCTCGTACGGGTCGCCGGCGGTGCCGATCACCTCGAGTTCGGGATCGGAGCCGAGGACGGCGGACATCGCCTGCCGGACGACCGGCGAGTCGTCGATCACGAGTACCTTGATGGGGTTGTTCATGGAGTTCCCTTCTTGTCGTGCAACCGGAGCCAAACAGTGCCGGTCCAGCTCTCGAAAAACAGGCGCAGGCCGCCGTTGTGCTCGACGCGTTCGGCGACGATCGGGATGCCGTGGGCGGCGAGAACCTCGCGGGCCATGGCGACATTGGCCCGGCCGACGGCGTACTCTTCGTTCTCCAACCGCAGCGGGCTGCCGCCGCCAAAAACCTTGCCGAGCAACGAGCGCTTGGTGCTACCCAGAGCGCACATGCGTTCGATCAGTTCGGCCGTGGCCCAGTCGCCGTGGATGGCGGCCTTGCCGCCGCGCGGGACGAGGTAGTGGTTCATGCCGCCGATCTGCCGGCCGGCGTCGTAGAGACAGACGGACACGCACGACCCGAGCACGGTCGACATGCGGATCGGGGTCGGTTCGGCCACGATGTCGCCGGCCCACAGGATCGCCTCCGCGAAGATGACTTCGGCGGAAGGCGGCGGGGGCGCAACGAAACCGCTTTCCCTCATGATGGCGCGTCCTCCCCCGGCAGGCGCCGGTAGGCGGCCGCGGCGACCATGCGCAACGGCAGGTCCAGGCCCTGCAACGTCTCGGAATGCGCGATGAACAGCCGGCCATCCACCCGCAGCTGGCGGCAAATCTTGGCGACGACCTGCTGCTGGGTGGCGCGGTCGAAGTAGATCATCACGTTGCGGAAGAACACCGCATCGAACACCTCGCGCATGCCGTAGTCGGGCGAGAGGAAGTTGAGGTGGCCGAAGCGCACCGTGCGCCGCAGCTCCGGCACGATGCGCACGAGCTGTTCGCCGCGGTCGCGGCTGCGCAAGAGATAGCGCTGCTTGAGGGCGAGCGGGATCGGCGCGGCGTGTTCCTCGGTGTAGACGGCCTGGCGCGCGGTCTCGAGCACGCGGGTCGACACGTCGGTGGCGCGGATCGCGAACTCGAAGGAGAAGTTGCGCTGCTGCTCGGCCAGCACCATGGCGATGGTGTAGGCCTCCTCGCCGGTCGCGCAGCCGGCGCACCAGACCGTGAAGACGGGTCCGGAGGGCGCGCGCAACCAAGCCGGCAGGACATCCTTGGCCAACTGGTCGAAATGCTCCGGCTCGCGGAAGAAGTCGGTCTTGTTGGTGGTGGCGAGGTTGAGGAGATGTTCGAGCTCGGCGGCCTGGTGCGCGGGGTCGCCGAAGAACTTCGCATGGTATTCCTCGAAGGAGTCCAGCCCGAGCTCGCGCAGGCGCCGGTGCAGCCGGCTCTGCAGCATGACCTTCTTGGTCGGCGGCATCTTGATCCCCAGCGTGCCGGTGATCACCGCCTGGAAGTCGGCAAACTGGGCGGGAGTAAGGACCTCGGTTTCCATGGAGTGGAGTCATGCCCGGAACCGGCGGACCGCCGGGCGGGCGAACGGCCCGACGGCACGCGGTACGGATCGGGTGGTGCAGAACAGCAGCGCCCTAGAAGCGCTCGAAATGCCCCGCGCCCTTCGCCACCGGGGCCGCGGGCTCGGTGAGCGCGATGTCCACGCCGGAGCCCGGCGCCTGCGCGGGATCGAACGCCGGTGTGTGCTGTTTGGCGACACGGGATCTCGCCGCGGGGGCGGACGCGTGGGCCGGCACCGACGTCGGGGCCGCCGGGCGGCGGGCGCTGTCGAGGGTCTTGAAGAACTCGATCGCCGCCTGAAGCTGCTCGGCCTGGGAGGCGAGCTCCTCGGAGGACGAGGCCATTTGCTCGGAGGCGGAGGCGTTCTGCTGCACGACCTTGTCGAGCTCCTGGATCGCCTTGTTGATCTGCGCAGCGCCGGTGTTCTGCTCCTCGCTGGCGACGGTGATCTCCTTCACCAGCTCGGCGGTCTTGCGGATGTCGGGCACGAGCTTCTCCAGCATCTGGCCGGCGGCCTCGGCGATCTCGACCGAGGAGGACGAGAGCTTGCCGATCTCTCCGGCGGCGGTCTGGGAGCGCTCGGCGAGCTTGCGTACCTCGCTGGCCACGACGGCGAAACCCTTGCCGTGCTCGCCGGCGCGGGCGGCCTCGATGGCGGCGTTGAGCGCGAGCAGGTCGGTCTGCCGCGCGATCTCCTCGATGATCGAGATCTTCTGCGCGATGTCCTTCATCGCCT
>JAEXPL010000122.1 GCA_023446865.1 Verrucomicrobiota bacterium
CACAATAGACTGACCAAGGTGGACCGCGTTGCCCCCAACGCGGGCGCGGGCGGGAGCGGCCGCGGACGGCGTTCGTCTTCGAATGACTGGAGTTCCGCCGCAGACCGAGTCCTCGACCCGCTTGAGGCCAAGCGGGTCCACCCGCAAGCGTCAGGCTATCAAGCAAGGCTCACTAGGTCCCAGAACGACGGAGGCCGAAGACCGGAGCCCCCCGGACACCGAGATCTGCACCCACTCGCTCGTCGCTCGATACGCGAATCATGTCGGAGTCATCACGACGGAGGCCCTGGGGCCAACAACAACAGCGGGAAACAAAAACCCGGGGCGGTGACAGTCACCTCAATCCTCACGACGAAACAGCCTTGCTTGAGGTAGGGCGAAGCGTCCCCGCTGAGCCGCGGCTCACCCGGAGGGTTCGCCCTACCCACGGACACCTGCACCTTTTGTGCTTCATGCCGAGGCTTCGTGAGGATTCGGGACAATCACCACCCCGGGCCCTGAACCATACCAATGCCTGGCAGAATTCGCTCCGGCGCAGCGCGCTCGGCCTACTTCGTGGCGGCGGCGGGCTCCTCGGACTTACGACGGGAGAGGCCGCTCTTTGGGGAGTCTCTACTCGAACGCGAGGTCCGCGATATAGAAGACGATTGGCGATGTCTTGTTATCCGAAGCTGCGGCACTCCAACAAAACGCACCGGCGACGTTCGAAAGATCCTTGCCATCTAGATTGATGGTGCGGCGCTCCCAACCCTTCGAAAGCGCCGATTTCCCTATGCTCTGCACGAAAGTATCGGGGAACTTCCCCTTGGTCCCTCCGGCCCTGAACTCCACGATCTCCCCGCCGCTTTCGCCTCTCACAAGAAACGAGATCTTCTTCACGCCGGACAGATCGCGCCCCGGGCTAGTGCCCCAATTGCCATCGGGCGACTGCCAGTAGATCCCGGCCCAGCCCGTCGGGCCTGGATCATACGTGATGCGGATCACAACCTTCTGGCTCCCGAAAACATCCGCGGCCACACGTTCGCATTTCACTCGACCCGGTTCGCCCATCCATCCCGACGGGACATAGTCGGAATCGAGAACCACCGCCGAAGCGGCGCCGCCCGCCGCGGCCGCACTTCCTTCTCCCGAGCGGACGCAAGTCGCAACAACACCTGATAACGCTCCCGCAATTACGACAAAGAGCCCCGCAATGATCGTGGTTATCATCTGCGATGTTTTTTCGGATCCTTCGGGTGTGCCCGGACGGGCGGCTGGTTGTGATGGAAGATCGGGCAGTGGGCCGGTGCCGGTCTCCGCCGGCTGGTTGGGGCTTTCGTTCTTCATTGTTCGGTATCAACGCAGCAGGTCAGCCACGACGAACCGCGGACTGTGCTTGGAAATCGGGCGTCATCGAGTCGTTGGATGTGCCGTCTGGTTGGGCCGGCGTCTCAGAGGGTCATGTGCTCATACCAACTCTGAACATATTTCTGCCGTGGCGGACGGCCGTAAAGGATAACGTAATTATTAAGCGCCCGCACGATCATCGATTCTGCTTCGTCGGGGAAATGAGCAACCACTGGTTTGTCGGTGCACTTGTGTTTAAGCTCATTACGGGTCCGATTCACACGCTCTTTCAGTTCTGCTTCAGCCGGGACTTCAATGCTTCGTCCTCGTATTTGTAGTTCTTCAGCGGCAAACGCCAAGACCTGCTTTCCAAAGGCGACCGCATGGTCGAACGCACACCGCTTCCCTTTGTCGCGAAGCTTCTTTCCGATGATTTCTTCTGCTGCGCCAGCCAGCGTGATCGCAGAAACAGGATCCTCGTCTTCGACAAGAACCTTGATGGCACGGAGTATCTGAATCTCGGCGATTCGCCTCTTCGAAAGCTTTTGCGGAGAGCGGTTCATTTTCGCCCAACAGTGTTATTCACCTCAACCGAGTTGAGGTTTTCGGGTGAGCGGAAATGCCGCAAAAGCTCAACTGGGTTGAGCTTTGCGGGGTGGATTTCGGGAGCAAAACGCAACTGGGTTGAGCTTTCGCTCTCGCCGCTAAAACCGTGGGCTGCACGACCGCCAGCGTAGTGCCGGCTCCGAACAGGACAAGGGCGAATTGGTAGGCGGAACGGTGACCAGTAAACGGTAGACGGTGGACAGTGAACGGTTGTCGGTACGCGGTAGACGGAGGACGGAGGACTGATGACAGAGGGCTGGGGGCTGACGACAGCGGGGCGGCAGTGACAGGTGACAAGGTGACAGGTTGAAAGGTGAAGGATCCCAATGCTCGCTATCCAAAACGCGGGGGATCGCTCCTCCGCGGCTCTGCGCCTTGAGCGAAGCGGGCGGGTGAACGGATCGGAAACCTTCGGACAATTCTCCCGCGGCGACGCAGAGGCGCGGAGAGCGGAGGCCGGAAGAAAGCAGTCGTGGCGGCAGAGCGAAGCGGCTCACCGGGGACTCTGCTGTGCAGCAGAGCCCTACCGCGGATCGCCGGCGAGCAGGCTCCTACCTGTTCGGCGGTCGAGCATCAGTGTCCATCAGTGTGCATCAGCGGTTCCCCTCCTCCGTTTCCCGCCTTCCTGATTTCCACATTCATCCCCTCCCCGTCCGAAGCCACGTCACCGCCGTGGCCTGCAAGGCGATCCGTTCCTGAGTTCGGGCGTTCCAGATGGGATCGAGTCCCTCGCCGGGGTCACCGCCCCCGGCTACAGCACGCCGTTTCCGGCATCAGTGTCCATTAGTGTGCATCAGTGGTTCCAACACTCCGTAATCCCGGTCCGGCTGAACGACTGCGTCGTCCAGCTACGGCGGAGCTACCCGCTCCCGCGGTCATCGATGCGGGCAACAAAAAGCCCCCGCGGGACGGCGGGGGCGAGAGGAGCGGATGGCGGGCCGATCAGCGGCGGAAACGGCGCCAGGCCACGAGGCCAAGCAAAGCCAGACCGCCGAGCTGCGCATAGGTCGAGGGCTCGGGGACCGCGGTCGAGGGCGCGCTGTTGAAGGTCAGGTCGTCAACGACGTACCAGCCGCGGCGACCATTGACTTCGACCTTGTCCACCAAGCCGGAGAAACCCGAGCTCAGCCAAGCCGGTGTGCCGGACGGGGTAAGGGTGCCGGAGGTCCAAACATTGGATCCGCCGAGAAAAAGACTGAAGGAGATCGGACCGGATTGGGCGCCGTTACCAGCGAAATAGGCACCGTTGAAGATCGCGGTCCCCGCGTCGAAGGTGAAGGCAGCCGGACCGCTGCCAGCATCATCCTGGTTGGTCAGCGCACGCACAGTACCAGAGAAGGGATTGTAGGGATCCTGGGGCGCATTATACGTGCCCCAGTGGCTGTCGAAATTCACCCCGTGGTAGTCGCCGAGCGCGCCGTTGGGAAGATCTTCGAAGTCGAGCAGGGTAGCCCGGCTGGGGAGGGCAACGCAGCACAGGGCCGCGAAGGCGAGAGCGAACCGACCGATAGTAGTCATGGTGCAGCTGGGTTTAGGTAAGCCTCGCCACTAAGGAGAACACCCCAGTGGGTGTCAAGGGCCGGGACCGGCGCACGAAGACCTTCGGATACAGCAGAGCGACCGCCCGGACGGACGGAAGACAGAGGGCAGAGGGCCCACTCATCGTGTCTCCGTGATCTCCTCCCGCTCCGTGATCTTGTGTCCGGCTCGAAGCATTTGCGGGGCGAAACGGCGGCATCGAATGGATGCACGCCGCAGTCCGTGCCTTCTATGCGTTCCGTGCTCCAATCATCCGGTAGCTCGGCCACCTCGCATTCTTCGGGCGAAGAAACGGTGGTCGGACGAATCCCAGAAGCCACGTCGCCGCCGTGGCCTACAGGTCCGTCCCAGTGTTCCTGATTCCCACATTCCCTCCTCCGCGGCCGGAGCCACGTCGACGACGTGGCCTACAGCGCGCCGTTCCTGAGTTCGTGAGTTCCAGGTTCTCCTCTGGCCGGTTCCGCTCCTCTACGATCTTCGCGTTCTCTGCGGCTAACCATCCGCTGCCGGGGTCGACGCCCCCGGCTACAGCTCAGAGCAGCGGCGCGGGTTCGTAGGCGGCGGCCTTGGTGTTCTTGCGGAGGATCGGGCGGACCTGCGCGACGAAGGCATCGACCTGATGCGGGGCGGCGCCGACGAAACGCTCGTTCTCGGAGAGAATCGCGCGCAGGGCCTTCTTGGAGAGGCCGAGGCGTTTGTCGCCGGAGAGACGGTCGAGCATGTCGCCGTCGCCGTTGCCGGAACCGCCCTCGCGGATGGCCTTCGCGGCGGCGAGCGCGTGCTCCTTGATCGCCTCGTGCGCGGTCTCGCGGCCGGCGCCGGCCTTCACGGCTTCCATGAGGATCGTCGTGGTCGCGAGGAACGGCAGGTTGCGCTCGTTCTCGGCGGCGATCGCGGCGGGGAACACATCCATGCGGGCAAGCACGGTGAGGAAGGTCTCGAGGAGACCGTCGATGGCGAAGAAGGCGTCGGGCAGCGCCACGCGGCGCACGACCGAGCACGAGACGTCGCCCTCGTTCCACTGGTGGCCGGCGAGGCCGCCGGTCATGACCGCGAGGCCCTGCAGAATGGTGTGGAACCCGCAGATACGCTCGCAATTCCGGGCGTTGACCTTGTGCGGCATGGCCGAGGAGCCGACCTGGCCCTTCTGGAACCCTTCCGTGAGCAGACCCTGGCCGGCCATGAGGCGCAGCGTGATCGCAAAGCTCGAGGCCGCGGCGGAGATCTGGCCGAGCGCGGTGACCACCTCGTGGTCGAGGCTGCGCGGATAGACCTGGCCCACGGCGCCGAGCGCCGCCTTGACGCCGAGGTGCTTGAGGATGCGCGACTCGAGCTCGTCCACGCGGTCGGCGCGACCGCCGAGCAGCGTGAGCTGATCGAGCTGCGTGCCGACGGCGCCCTTGAGCCCGCGGACCGGATACCGCTCGATCAGGCTCTCGAGGCGGTCGAAGGCGTGGAGCAGTTCCTCGCCGAACATCGCGAGGCGCTTGCCGAGGGTGGTCGGCTGGGCCGGCACGTTGTGCGTGCGGCCGGTGATCATCACGTCGCGGTAGGTCTCGGCGCGGGCGGAAATGCCGGCGAGGGCGGCGATCGTCTTGTCACGCACGATGCGCAGGCTGCGCTGCACCTGGAGCTGCTCGACGTTCTCGGTGAGGTCGCGGCTGGTGAGGCCGAGGTGGATGAACTGGCGCTGGGCCAGATCGGAGAATTCCTCGATGCGCGCCTTCACGTCGTGGAGCGTGGCGCGTTCGCGGGCGGCGATGGCGGCGAGGTCGATGGTGCCCTTCACCCGCTCGTAGTCCTTGATGGCCTCGGCCGGGATCGGCACGCCGAGATCGCGCTGCGCCTTCATCACCGCGATCCAGAAATCGCGTTCGAGCAGGATGCGGCCCTCACCCGACCAAATCGTGCGCAACGCCGCGGAGGCGTAACGTTCGGCGAGCACGTTGGGGATGGCCTCGACCTCCTTCGCCAAGGCTACGGAGGCCGAAGTGGACGCAGCGGCGGCCACAGGAGCTTTCACGGGAGCGGGAGCGACGGCCGGCGTGGGCTCGGCGGCGGGACGTTTGGCGGTGGGTTTGGCAGGCACAGCGACCAGCCAAAACGAATCGGACCCGCCCTGACAATCCCGCAAGCGAGGCCGGCGGCCGGAGTTCGGAGGGAGGGACCACTAATTCACACTAATTGGCACTAACAGGCTGCTGAAAAACCACCGGTTTTGATGGAGCGGAGGCTCATCGCGGCGGTTTCAGCCGCAAAAGCAAGCTGCGCTTGGGTGTTGGCGCCGCCGAAGCGGCGCGGCCCGCATCGTTTTCGGGCCGATTCGCGATGTGCGGGCACACCGCGGGCCCGGCGGGCGTCACGCCCGCGCCGGTTGCGGTGGGCCGGAGAGGAGCAGTTTGGCCATCCGCACCAGGTTGCAGGCGGCGACGACGTACTGGCCCTGTGCATGCGTGCGGGCGACGCCGCGGTAGCGGCTCTTGCGCAGGCAACCGGTGGTCTTGGTCCAGCCGAAGATCTCCTCGATGCGTTTGCGCAGCTTCTGGCTGAGCGCATGTGCGACGGTCAGGCGTACGCGCCAGGTCTTCTGCCCGGCCTTGAGCGCCGGGTGCGGCACGATGCCCTGTTCGCGGGCGCCCTCAACGAACTCACGGGTGTGATAACCTTTGTCGCCGCCCACCGTCTTGGGCCGGAAGCCGCGGTTGCGCAGCTCGGTCAGCTGTTCGACGGCCACCGCCGACTCCGGCGCCCCGACTGCGGGTTTGACGTCGAAGAGCACGCACAGCCCGTGGCGGTTCTCCATGGTCGCATGGCCGGCGAAGCACAGCCGGGCCTCCTTGCCCGGGCCCTTGCGCACGAGCTTCGCCTCGGCGTCGGTGGTGGATTGGTGGGTGTCGTTGCGGCGCTGCTCGCCCTTGAAGTCCATCCACGCGTTGCCGCCGCCCGGGCCCTGCTGGTCGTCCTTGGGCCGGAAGCTCTTCAACGAGGCCCACGCCTCGATCAACGTGCCGTCCACGCTGAAGTGCTCGTCGGAGATCCAACCCTGGCGGCGGGCCAGCTCGACGACCTCGGCGAAGAACAGGTCGGCGACGGCGTGCGAGAGCAGGCGCTCCTGGTTCTTGCTGAACACCGAGGCGTCGAAGACGGCCTGCTCCAACGGCAGGTCGATGAACCAGCGGAACAACAGGTCGGTCTGCAGCCGGGCGCACAGTTGCCGGTCCGAGCGCACCGTGTAGAGCGCCTGCAGCACCTTTGCCTTCAACAGCGTCTCCGGCGGGATCGAGGGCGCGCCGTCGGCCGCGTAGATCTCGTCGAAGTGCGCATCCATCTCCCGCAGCACCTCGTCGCACATCCGCTTGATCGCCCGGATCGGGTGATCGGCGGCGATCAACGCCTCGACGTTGATCAGACTCACGAAACTGGGCTGGACGGGACGATGGCCTCGCATGTTGCCACCATAGACCAAGTACGTGGCGCTTCGTTCAACCAATCTCGGGCTTTTTCAGCAGCCTGCTAATGGCGGAGGTGGGGCGAAGCCGATTCGGAGGGTGGAACCACCGATGCACACTGAGTATCACTGATGGCGGAGGTCGGGCGAACCGTCCCCGGTGAGCCGAAGCACCAAACGCGCAGGCCTTGGTGTTTCGCCGGAGGGCGCTGCTTCGTCAGCGCCGGGAACCGCCGCACGGCGGCGACGAAGCGCCGCCCTCCACCAACCAATGGAGGTGCCTGCCGAGGTGGGCGGTGTTGCCCTCAACGCCGCCTCGGGCGCGGGCCGAAGCAGCGGACGCAAGCGCGCCGCTAGGCGCTGAATTGGAGCAGTCGGCGACCGCGGGCTGAGTCCGCGACCCGCTTGGGGCAAGCGGGTCCACCCGCAGGCGCACAGCACCCGCCCGCGATCAGCGGGCGCCGAACTCCACCACCCCGGAGGCGATCAGCCGGAGGGCACATTCAAAGTTCCGCCCATTGGCGGAACCGATCAGTGGTTCACGCCCTTCCGAGCTGCGGCGGCGTCAGCGGCGCTACCGGGACGCCCCTGCCCCCGCGAGAAACGGCTCACCCGGAGGGTTCTACCCGCTCAGCTCAGACAGCGCACGGCCATCTCGCGCAAGACTTCCTCCTGTTCGTGCGGACGGTCGAGGATACGCTGGAACGTCGCGTAGAACTCCTGCTGGCTGTCGATCATGCGTTTCAACGACGGCATCTTCGAGCCGGAGGCGAGTTTGCCGAGGTACCAGAGGTTCTGCGTGAAGATGTTGCAGGCGGTCTTCTCGGTGAGATCGCCGTAGGCCTTCGCGTAGGTCTGCTGGGCGCGGGCGAAGCCGGCCTTGTCGAGCCCGCCGGGCCCGAGGCGAATCTCGCCGGCGTCGATGAGCATCTTCACCTGGATGAGCAGGCGGTTGCGGTTCTGCAGCGAGGAGAGGATCGGGCGCGCATCGCCGCCGGCGAAGAAATGCCGGTGCAAAGCCTCGATCGTCCACTGGAGGTTGCCGGAGAAGAACGCCTCCGCCGCCTCGAAGAAATCGCCCTCGGCGGTGGAAACGACGATCTCCGCCACGTCGGCCTCCTTGATGACAGCCGCGTCGCCGACGTAGGCGGCGAGCTTGCGCACTTCCTCGACGATGAGGCGCGTGTTCGCACCAACCTTCGCGATAAGCACGGGGAGCGCTTCGCCGTCAAACGTCACCCCGAGCAGCTTCGCCTCGCCGAGCGCGACCTGCTGCAGCGTCGCTTCGTCACCCGCCTCGCCGCCGGCGAGCGTGAAGTCGGAATTGCCCTCGACCCATTTCGCGAACGCGCGACGGCGGTCGATCGGCGCGGCGGTCACGAGCACGCCGACCTGCTCGGGATCGATCCCCGAGAGGATCGTCTTCAACTCCTCAACCTGCGCGAGCGTGCTCTCGGAGCGCCCGGTGACGGAGTCGGCGAGAAAATTGACGTCCTTGAGCCACACGTACCGGCGGCCACCGAAGAGGCCGAGCGTCTGCACGGCGTCGCGGAATTTGTTCACGGCGGCCTCGACCTCGGCGACGTTGCCGGCGAAGCCGCTCACGATCTCGCGGGAGAAATCGTCGGCGGCGTCGGCCGCGAGGGCGGTGAAGCAATCCTTGCCGAGCCGGCCCACGACGAAGTCGTCGGAACCGCAGATGAAGGTGAAGCGCGCGCCGCTCATGAGGTGCGCGATGGGAAGGCGAAACGGCGCGGATGTCGAGAGCGCGGCGCGGGGGAAGGACGGGAACCACTAATGCACACTAATTGGCACTAAGGGCCGGACACGCTCCGCGGCGCAGGCGAGCCCGAGGTAGGGCGGTTTCTCCGAAACCGCCGCACTCATGGACAGGCGGCTCGCTTCATCCTCGCCGCGAGCGGCGCAAACGGACGTTTCAGGGAAACGTCCCTACCTTTCGGAAACAGGCGCGGGCACGCCCCCTCAGACCGGCAGGTGTTCGCCGAGCTTCTTGAGCAGGACGGCGAACGGCTTCGGCAGCGGCGCCTCGACGACGACCGGCGTCCCGTCGTGGGCGGAAAACTTGATCCGGGCGAGGTGCAGGCAGAGCTCACCGTACAGCGGGGGCTCCACGCGCGTGCCATCGCCGGCGGGGCGATAGTCGCGCTTGATCTCGGAGAGGTAGATCGGAGTCGTCTTCGCGTAACGCGATTCGCCGACGATCGGCAGGCCGCTCTCGGCGGCGTGAATGCGGATCTGATGCAGGCGATCGAAGGTGGTGGTGGCCGTCCACACCGCGTAACCGCGGAAACGTTGTTCGAGCCGGAACGTTGTCGCCGTCTTCTTGCCGGTCGCGTGCGAGACGAGCATGCGCGGCTCGTGCGCGTGCGGCGCCAACGGCAGATCGCATTCGATCTCCGTCTGCGCGGGCCGGCCCATGGTGACGAAGCGGTAGGTCAGCTCGATCTGGGCGGAACCGAGGGCGTGGGCGAGGCGGACGCCCTCGGCGTCGGTGGTCGCGCAGAGCACGGCACCGGTGGCGACAAGATCGGGGCCGACAATGCCGTGGAAGGCGCCGATGCCGAGGCGAGCAAGCGCGGGCTTGCCGTCGCGCAACTGGCGACGGACTTCGCGCACGAGGTCGGTCGGCCGCGGAATCCACGGATCGGGCGACCACGGCACTCCGGCGGGCTTGTTGATCGCGAGCCAGCCTTCGCCGCGGGCGAGGAAGGGCAGCCGCAGCGGGTCGCGCACGAGGGTGTCGGGCGGGAAGCTGAGGAAATCGGCGGCGGCGGGCATGGCGGTGGTGTGGCGGAGGTTGGCGGAGCGGGCGGCGTAGGCGGCGAGGAAGTTACTCCCTTGGCCCGCGCGGCCCAGAAAAAACGAAACCCCCACGCAGGGCGCGTGAGGGTGCGGGTGCGTCGCAGCAGCGGCGCGGCTCAGGCCTTGGCGAGAACCAGCTTGCTCAGCTGGGACTTGTGGCGGGCGACGGCGTTCTTGTGGACGACGTTGCTCTTGGCGGCCTTGTCGAGAGCGGAGATGTACTCCACGGCGACGGCGCGAGCCTCGTCGTTCTTGCTCTCGGCGGTGAGCTTCGCGAGCTTGCGCGAAAGGGTCTTCAGGCGCGACTTGACGGTCTTGTTGCGTTCCTGACGGCGGAGGGCCTGGCGGGCGGCCTTGATGGCAGATTTGGTGTTGGCCATGACGTAAATTGGTCGAAAGAGGGGTCGAGAACTCAAAATCGCCGGGCGGTGTCAAGCGTGCAGTCCGCGAGGGTGGAAACGGATGCGGATTTCGATGGCACGCGAGCAGCGCGGCGTTGACCGCAACAGGGCTTGCGACGCGCGCACCGGCGGCGCTCTCTACGCCCGTTTTCGATTTCACGGTTGGCGTCCCCGCGCGAATCTGAAAACACGCGAGCGCCGCCCCCTTCCCATGTCCGCCTGCCGCAAGAGACCGGATCATCCCGCCACCCTCGCCGATGTCGGCCGCGCCGCCGGTGTGTCGGCGATGGCCGCCTCCGCGGTGCTCAACGGCGCCCGCACCTCCACGCGCATCGCGCAGGGCACCCGGGCGCGTATCCTCGAAGCGGCGATCCGGCTCAACTACCGGCCCAACGCCGCGGCGCGCGCCCTCGCCCAGCGCCGGATGAACACCCTCGGCATCGCCGCCATCGTCAACGACGGCGGCGAGTTCGACCACTATTTCCTCGAGGCGTTCAACGGCATCATCGCCAACGCCGCGGCGCACAGCCAGACCACCACCGTCTTCGCCCTGCACGACTGGCACCGCGATGCCCACCTGCTGCCCGGTTTCTGCGACGGGCGCATCGACGGCCTCATCCTCATCGCGCCGGTGTTCGACGGCGACACCGCGCGTCTCCTGCCCTCGCACACGCCGTTTGTTGCGATGCACCCCAACCGCCCGCTGCGCGACGTGGTGAACATCGAGGCCGACGAGGAGCCCGGTGCCTACGAGATCGTGCGCACGTTGATCGCTGCCGGCCACCGCCGCATCCTGCACATCACCGGGACCCGCGGCCTCGGCGGTGCGGAGCGCCGCATCCAGGCCTACCAGCGGGCGCTCGCCGACCAAGGCATCGCGTTCGATCCCGACCTGCAGGTCGACGGCCGTTTCTCGACGGAAGGCGGGCGCGCCGCGCTCTCCGGATGGCTCGCCCAGCACGCGGGTCAGTCGCTGCCCGACGCCATCTTCGCCGGCAACGACGCCATCGCTGTCGGCTGCCTGGAGATCCTCACCAAGACCGGCTACTACGTGCCGCGCGACATTTCGTTGGTCGGCTTCGACGACACACTCGCCGCGCGCACCACCTCGCCCCAGCTCACGACCGTCCGTCAACCGCTGCGCGCGATGGGCATGCGCGCCGTCGAGGTCCTCCTCGAACGCATCCGGGAGCGCGCCGGCGCGGTGGTGCCGGAAATCCCCGGCACAATCACGTTCCCAGTCGAGGTAATCCATCGCGCCTCGGTGCAGGCACCGCTGCGGCCGCGGCCCCGGGTCGTGGCCCCTGCCTGATACGCGGCCGTTCCATCGCGCAACGAGAGTCGCCGGTCGATGGCCCGACTCCCGGCGGCGACTTCCGGCGGCGCTCGCGCCGCCGACCGATCCGCCGTTGGCGGGATGCTCGTCGGTCGATACCCAAATCCCGCCTGCCTCAGCACGGTCGGCGGCAGCGCCAGCCACCGGCACCGTCGCTGGAGCGACGACTGGCGTCTTCTCCCGGAGCAGTTGCCGCGATCGGTGCCACGCCACCGGCCTGTCCGCCCGCGGGATCCTTGTCCCGCCGTATGACCTCGACCCGACCACCGCCACCACCGTACATCGCGCACGCCCCGGCCCCGCCCGACACGCGGCGGTCAATCCCCGCCACAAGCGGCCGATGAAGGGGGGAACAAGCGTCGGTACCTTGGGATGAAACTCGAAACTCGGCTCACGATCCTGCTCGGCGCGCTCTTCGCTTGCGCGTTGGGCGCGCTCGGGGCGCTCCGCTGGGCGCAATACCGAAGCACGCAGGCGGTCCAGCTCGAGATCGCCGCAGACAAATCCCGCCAGCTCGCCCGCGCGATGACCCTGAACGGTTCGACCCTCGAACGCTTCGCCTCCGACTACACCCAGTGGGACGAGATGTGCACGTTCGTGGCCAACCCGAGTGCCGACTGGGCGGCGATCAACATCGACCAAAGCTTGGCGAGCTGGCGTTTCCACGGGGCGTGGGTGTTCAACACCGAGCGCCACGAGATCTACCGTCGGCTCCGCGAGCCAGTTGCCGCCGCCGACCTCGCCGGCTTCCCGACTCCCGACCTGGTCCGCCGCCTCTGCGGCCGCGAGCGTCTCCATTTCTTCACCTCGACCGCCCGCGGATTGCTCGAGGTTCGCACCGCCCCCATCCACCCGTCCGACGACGCCAGACTCAACGATCCCCCCGCGGGGTGGTTCATGGTCGCCCGCCTCTGGGAGGCCGACGACCTCGCCCAACTCGGCATGCTGCTCGACAGCACAGTCTCGCTCACTCCACCGAGCGACCCCGCGCCCTCCGCCGCCCGGGTCGAGACCACCTACCCCCTGTCGGACTGGCAGGGCGCGCCCCGGTTCAGCCTCCATGTGCGCCACACCAGCCCGCTCCTCGGGAACATGATCTCCTACGATGCCGACGAGGTGTTGCTGTTCGTCATCGTGGGCGTCTCCTTCCTGCTGGCCACCGGCTGGTTCCTGCATCGCTGGGTGCGGCAACCGCTCCGGACGATCGAGGCCAGCCTCGCCGGCAACCGTCCCGAGCTCGTCGCCAACCTCCGGGCGCGCCGGGACGAGTTCGCCCGCGTCGCCGCGCTCATCGGCACGGCCGGCGACCAGCGCCGGGCGCTCCAGGTTGAGATCGACCAGCGCACGGCGGCCGAGGCGAATCTGCGGCGCGCGCTCGACGAGCGCATCGCCCTCGGGCGCGACCTCCACGACGGCGTCATCCAGTCGATCTACGCCACCGGCATGACCCTTCAGGGGATCGGCCCGCTGCTGCACTCCGACGCGCACGAGGCCCGGCGGCGGCTCGAGACCTGCATCGCCGCCCTCAACACCACGATCGCCCAGCTCCGCGGCCATATTGCAGGATTGGATGCGAACGCCGGGGCGCACGCCTCGCTGGCCGACGGCCTCCAGAAACTCCTGCACGAGATGCGCCCCGCCCGCGCCGTCGCCTACGACGTCCATCTCGATCCGCTGCTGGCCGCCGCGCTGCCGCCGGACACCGTCGTCCAGTTGCTCTTCATCGCCCGGGAGGCGGCCAGCAACGCCCTGCGCCACAGCGGCGCCTCCCGCATCGCGCTGCGCCTCGACATCGTCAACGGCGATCCCGTTTTCCTTGTCGAGGACGACGGGGCGGGCTTCGACCCGGCCGCCACCCCGCGCCGCGGCCACGGTCTCGACAACATGACCCGCCGCGCCGAGGAGAGCGGCGCGGCGTTCGTCATCGACTCGATCCCCGGCCGCGGCACCCGGCTGCGGGTCGAGCTGCCGTGGGCCGGGCTCGACATCGAACACAAATCCGCTCACCTCCCCTCCTCATGAGTCCCGCCGCACGCCGCATCCGTGTGCTGATCGTCGATGACAGCGAACTGGTCCGCCTGGGCTTGCGCACCCTGCTCGGTTCCTATCCGGACATCGAGGTCGTCGGCGAAGTGGACTCCGCCGCCGCCGCCCTGCGCGAGATCCCGGCGCTGCGCCCCCAGCTGGTCCTGCTCGACCTGCGGTTGCCGGATGGCGACGGCTGCGAGGTCTGCCGGCGCATCCTGCGCGACCAGCCGGAGTGCCGCGTGCTCGTCCTCAGCTCCGTGCTCGACGCACGCACCGTCTCCGACGCCATCACCGCCGGCGCGCACGGCTACCTGCTCAAGGACATCAACGGCCCGGGCCTCGTGCAGGCGATCGTCGACGTATCCGCCGGACGGACCGTGCTCGCCCCCGCCATCACCTCGCAGGTCATGCAGCTGATGCGCACCAACCAGCACCAGGAGAATCTCCGCCGCCGGCTCGATTCGCTCAGCACGCAGGAGCAGCGGGTCCTCGCCCACGTCGCCCGCGGCCTCACCAACAAGGAGGTCGCGCAGGAGCTCGGCCTGAGCGAGAAGACCGTGAAGAACTACCTGAGCAACCTTTTCGAGAAGCTCCAGATCTCGCGCCGCTCGCAGGCGGTGGCGCTCTACGCGGAGATGAAGCCCTAGTCGACGCCGACACTCCGGCTGCGACTCGGCCCAGTATCTGCCGACCCGGGGTACTCCCCCTAGGCGGTTCGTCGGAGGCTCCTTGCGACGGGAATTTCCCCCATGTCCGAGCGAGGACTTCCGGCCCTAGCGATTCAGGGATCCATTTCCGGCATCCGCCCATTCCCGAATCGCCCGCCCGGAGCGATACTGGGAGCATGCACAAATCGTTTACCAAGGCCTCCCGCCAGGGCTTCACGCTCGTCGAGGTGATGATGGCCGCCTTCGTACTCGTCTTCATGCTCATGACCACGCTGGCCGCCCTGCAGGTCGGGTTCTCGATGCTCGACACCGCGCGCAACACCACTCTGGCCGGCCAGGTCATCCAGAGCGAAATCGAGGATATCCGCCTCCGCCCCTGGGTCTCGTTGCCCACCTCGGGGACGATCGACCTCGCGCAATCGATCGGCAGCGGGCTCTCCTCCGCCGAACGCGCCGCACTCACCAGCCGCTTCACGGCCACCCGCACCATCGAGGGCGTGAGCGGCCGCGAGACGAACTTCAAGCGCGTCGCCGTCTCCGTCTCCTGGAATGATTACGGTGGCCGCACCCATGTCCGCCGCTACGAGACCCTGCTCGGCCGCAACGGCCTGAGCGACTACTTCGTCACCATCCACACCCCCGCCCCGACCCCATGAAAACGAACAACCGCCGCGGCGTGACGCTCGTCGAGCTCATGGTCGCCATGACGCTGGGCATCCTCGTGATCGGCGCCGTGCTGAGCATCTACCTGTTCATCTCCAAGAGCGCCGTGCGCATCGCGAACTACAACGACATGGAGCGCGAAGCCACCCTCGGACTCGAACGGCTCGGCCGGGAGCTGCGCATGGCGCAATCCATCGTGAGCTCCGGCAACCCGATCAACCAGGTCACGCTGTCGGTCCCCGATGCCACCGGCACCGGCTCGCACTCCATCGTGTACAGCTACAACTCCACCCCGAAGACCTTCACCCGTACCGTCGGCACCGACACGCAGGTGATCGTCCGCGACATCCAGCCCGGATCCTTCAGTTTCAAACGCTTCGACAAAATGCAGCAGAGCCTCGATCTGCCTGGCGCCACGTTGCCCGACTTCAGCACCAAGCAGCTGCAGATCACGCTCACCATCAATCCCGAGACCCACGGGCTCGTGGCCTCCACGACCAAGCGCGTCATCTCCTCCCGTTTCGTGCTCCGCAACCTCTAGCCCCAATCCTATCATGCCTCATTCACTTCACTCCCGGCGGGGTTCCGTCCTGATGGTCGCGCTCGTGCTCGCCTTGGCCCTCGCGCTGCTCGTCGCCAGTTACGTTTCCCTCTCCGTCGGCGCCCTCCGCTCCTCCGATCGGAGTTTCCACCTCAACACCGCCTTCAATCTCGCCGAGGCCGGCCTCGAGGAAGCCCTCTGGGCGCTCAACAACGACGACTGGACCCGCAGCGGCTGGACCGGCTCCGGCTCCACCCGCGTGCGGACCGGCAGCTTCTCCACGCCGGATCTGGCCGCCGCCAACAACGCCTCCGGCTATTTCAATGTCTACGTCACCAACATCGAAACCGGCGCGCCCACCGTCATCGCCGAAGGCGTCGTCCGGCCAGTCACCGGAGCGCTGATTCGCAAACAGCTCCGGATCAGTGCGCGCAGCGCCAACCTCTTCATGCCGCCCTTCACCGCCATCACCGACCTCACGCTCAACGGCGGCGAGATCGACAGCTACCGGATGGCCGAGGGCGACTACACCACCGCCCCGAAACGGTACGAGACCACCGTCGCCAGCCCCTCCGTCACCATCGGCGACATCACCATCGGCAGCCCGGCCGACATCTACGGTTACGTCACCGTGGGCCTCGACACCAGCCAGTCCACCGCGTTCGTCAACAGCTTCAAAGGCACTGTCCAAGGCGGCCCCACCACCACGATCGCCGGCGCACCCGGTGTGCTGGGCACCTCGAGCAAAGACTTCATCGACACCAACCGCATCGCCTACGACTTCGTCCAGGATTTCCCGCCGCCCGATGCGCCCACCGGTGCGTTCACCGACCCCTTCCCCAGCCCCGATGCGAACAATATCATCGTCCTGGGCGACTACACTGGCGCCACGACCAAACGCTACCAGCTGACGAACTACTCGGTGCCGAACAAGACGACGTTGCTCATCGTCGGACCGGTCGAGATCAAGGCGCTGGGAGACCTCGCCGCCGCCGGTCAGGCCGCCATCACCGTGCTCAACGGCTCCGCGAGCATCACACCCTCGAAGGGCGCCACCATCACCTACTCGTCCACGAACGCGTCGCTCAAACTCTATGCCTACGGTGACCTCACCATCTCCGGCAACGGCGCCATGGTCGGCGGCACCAACCCCGACGGCAGCGCCAAGAACAGCACCGACCCCACCAAGTTCCTCGTCTACGGCATGTCCACGACCTCCCAAGCGTTCGACATCGGCGGCAACGGCAATCTCGCCGCCGCGGTCTACGCCCCCCGCGCCAACATGAAGTTCAATGGTGGCGGCTCCAGCGGCTACTTCGCCGGCGCCACGGTCGCCAACAACATCACGGTGAACGGCAATGGCTACCGCATCCGTTTCCCCGAGGAGATGGCCGACATGAACACCGCCTCCACCTACCAGATCTCCCGTTGGATGGAGCTCACCGACCGCAGCACTTGGCACAACTTCGGCACGAACTGAACCGCGCGCGCAGGCCCACCCCGAAAATGGCGAACCCCGGCGGATCTTCCCGCCGGGGTTCGTTGTTCCCAACCGCCGCGATCACGCGACTTCGGGGAAAGAGTGGTCGCGGATCCTGTAAGCCAGATTTTGTCCGCCGCCTTGCGGCCGCGGCGCATCCATTTTTCTCACGCCCCTTGCGAAGCGTGCCCGCGACTGCGACCGGCGGCCGAAGCCGCCTGGCGCGCCGCGCGGTGCGACCTACCCGGGACGTGATCGGCGGGCCGCCGCGTCCCCTATTTGGCCTTGCACCGGGTTGGGTTTCTCGTGCCGCCGGCGTCGCCGCACGGCGCGGTGGGCTCTTACCCCACCTTTTCACTATCACCTCCCGACCGGACGGACGTGAGATCCGCCTTGGGCCGGCAGGCTACCTGTTTTCTGTGATACTGTCCGTCGCGCCGCCTTGAAACGACGCGCCCCCGCTTGCGCGGGGAACCCTGCCCTGTGGTGTCTGGACTTTCCTCTCGGTTCAATGAACGAAGCGGATGCGCGGATCCGAAACCGCGCGCACCGTGGCCACCGCCCCCACCTCCCGCAACTCCCGAATCGCCGCAACTTGCCCGACTGCGGCGCCGCCATCCCCCATGGTCCAGTCGCCGACTGGACGCACTGCGCCCTGCGCCCCCCTGCGGCTCACGCCTCTTGTGGC
>JAEXPL010000138.1 GCA_023446865.1 Verrucomicrobiota bacterium
GATTTCGGAACAGAGGAGGATGCGCGCGCCCTCGGGCTCGGCGAACCACGCGGCCTGACGATCGCGTTGCACGAGCGGCAGCCCCTCGTGGAAGACTCCGGTCTTCACGTTGATCTCCTCCTGCAACGCGGCGGCGAGTGCGGCGACCTTGCGCTGCGAGCGGCAGATCAGGAGGACCTTCGCGGTGCGGTGCTTGCGGAGGAAATCGGCGAGCCAGTCGATCCGCGGGTCGTCCTTGAACGAGTGCCGGATCTCGGCCTCGCGACCGGTCTCCTCGGCCTCGAACTCGCGGGCGACACGCGCGAGCAGCGTGGCGTCGGCGCCGTCGAGCGGGACGGGGCAGAACTTGCGCTTGGGAAACCCGCTCATCGCGCTGCGGGTGTTGCGGAGCATCACCCGGCCGGGACCGTGCTGGTCGACGAGCGTGCGCAACAACTCCTCACGCGCGCCGGGTGTGGCGGCGTCGAGCGCGGCGAGATGGCGGGCGAGGGTCTCGGGGGCGCGGGCGAAGATCCCGCCGAGCGTGGCGCGGTCGCGCGCAGAGAGCGGCTTGGCTTCGAGCAGATGCTCGGCGACGGTGGCGACCTCGGCGTAGCGGTCGGCTTCGGCGAGATAGGCTTCGAAGTTGGAATACCGGTCGGGGTCGAGCAGTCGCAGCCGCGCGAAATGGCCCTGCGGGCCGAGTTGGTTGGGGGTGGCGGTGAGCAGGATCAGGCCGGGCGTCTGCCGCGCGAGCCGCTCGACCAACGCGTAGCCAGGACTCACCGACTCGGGTGCCCACGCGAGGTGGTGCGCCTCGTCGACGACGACCACGTCCCAACCGGCGGCGACGGCCTGCTCGCCGCGCGCCGCGTTCTCCGTGAGGAAGGCCGTGCTGCAGAGCGCGAGCTGCTGCGCGAGGAACGGGTTGCTGTCGGGCTCGCTCGCCTCGGCGGCGGCGCAGCGTTCCTCGTCGAGGATGCTGCACCAGAGATTGAAACGGCGCAGCAGCTCGACGAACCACTGGTGGACGAGGGAGTCGGGGACGAGGACGAGCACGCGTTGCGCGCGGCCGACTGCCAGCAGGCGCTGCACGATGAGGCAGGCCTCGATGGTCTTGCCGAGACCGACCTCGTCGGCGAGCAGCACGCGCGGCACGGGGCGCGCGGCGATCTCGCGCAGGATGAAGAGCTGGTGCGGGATGAGGTCGATGCGGCCGCCGAGGCAGCCGCGCAGCGGGGATTGGCGGAGCGTCGCCTGCGCCTGCAACGCGCGGTAGCGGAGATCGAAGACGGTGCTCTCGTCGCTCTGGCCGGAGAGCAGCCGCGCGGTCGGCAACATGGCAGCGGCGAGATCGGAGAGGGCGTCCTCGCGCACGCGGTGGCCGCCGCCGCAATACACGAGCAGGCCTCCCTCCTCGGTCACGGTCTCGACCACGAAGCGCTCGCCCTTGCGAGAGGTGACGGTCTCGCCAACGCGCAGTTGCACGCGCTTCAGCACGGGCGTGGCGCGGGCGTAGATCCGCTTTTCGCCGGCGGCGGGAAACTCGACGGTGATGTGGGCCGCATCGAGGCGCGCGACGAGACCGAGCCCGAGCTCGGGCTCGCGTTCGCTCACACAACGTTGGCCGACGACAGCGAGGGACGACATGCGGCGCCAATGAGGCGGAAGCGCCGCGCCAAGTGAAGCGCGAAGCTCGGAAAGCGCTGCGGTCGCCGGCTAGAGCCAGCTCTCCGGCACCTTTGCCATACTCAGTCTGGGCACGACTGAGAAATGATGGTCGAGCGTGAGCACGCACGCGCCCACATGCAGCGCGCTCACTGCGATGAGGATGTCGGTCGCGGGAATCACCTGGCCAGAACGGTCGAGCGACCAGGCGAGTTCGGCGGCGGCGGCGTAGATAGCGGCATCGGTCGGGATGTTTCGGCAGAGCGAAAGCATGCCTTCAACCTGCGCGCGTACACGCAGGTCTTTGATTCCTCTCACGACTTCGAGTTGAACGATGCCGCAGGTCACGAGATCACGGCCGACGAATTCGGAGGCGAAGGCGACGAGTGGATCACGGTCACGCCGGAGCAACCGGATGAAGATCGAACTATCGACGAGGATTCCGTTTTCCATACTCGGCAGGAGCTTCGGCGACGCGGAGTGCTTCGAGGTCGTAGTTCGGGTCGACGGCGGCAGCCAACTCGCCGGGAGCGAAGCCGAGCCCCTTTTTCATGAGATCGGCGAGCCGGGCTCGCCGGTCCATCTCCTTCAAGGCCATCTCGACGGCCTCGGTCTTGGACTCGCAGCCGTAGGCCTTCATGACGCGGTCCAACAACTCGTCGTCGATGTGCATGGTCATCTTCATGCCATACCGAGTATGGCAATGGGCTGGCGGGTCAATTCTGGCAGCAGTTGGCGTTTGTAACGAAAACGGCCGGCTCGCGTGGAGCCGGCCGAAAGGTTCGAAATGGGACCGGTCTTCGACCGGTCACGCTGGATTGTGCCAGCCGTGAAGTCTTGAGCCTGTAGGGTCCGGGCGGAGACCGGACCTACTCAGCCGGCGAGGACTTCGGCGAGTTTAGCGGTGTCCTTACCGCCGCCCATGGCGAAGTCAGGCTTGCCGCCGCCTTTGCCGCCGAGCTTGGCGCAGAGTTCGCCGACGAGCTTGCCGGCCTGCTTGCCTCCCTTGATCGCCGCGGGCGAGCAGAGGGCAACGACGGAGGCCTTGTCGCCGATGGCGGCGCCGAGCTGCACGACGCCTTCGCCGAGCTTGGCGAGGATCTGCGCGCCGAGGGCGCGGAGGGCGTCGGGGCTGTCGACGGTGACGACGGCGGAGACGAATTTCAGGCCGTCCTTCTCGACCGCGTTGGCGGCGAGATCGTCGGCGAGACCGGCGGAGGCCTTTTGCTCGAAGGCCTTCAGCTTCTTCTCGAGCTCGGCCTTCTGGGCGAGCAGGGCGTCGAGCTTCTTGGCGACATCGGCCGGGCCGGCGGAGAGCGAGGCGCTCACGGCGGCGAGGGCGGCCTCGCGCGCGGCGACGAAG
>JAEXPL010000147.1 GCA_023446865.1 Verrucomicrobiota bacterium
CGTCTCGACCGCGGTGCGTCGGCTCCAACACGGCCGGATGCAGGCCTACATTCTCTATCTGGTCCTCGGTGTTGCCGCACTGGCGGCGCTGGTGCTCGGCGGCGGTTGAGCGGAATGCGTTCAGCGAAGGCTCAGGCGACCCGACCGTGCCAGTAGCTGGGCCGTCGCTTGAAGTGCATGACAGCCACGATCCAGATCCGGTCGGGCTCCTCGATGTAGACGATCGCGTACGGAAAGGTGCCGCCGAAATGCCTCCGTGCCGGCGGGTCGAACATGCGCCGCAAACGTGGGCGGGCGCAGATCTCGGTGGTGACTTCGTCGATCTCCCGGAAGAATCGCTGGGCCAAGGATGGACTTATCTCTTGGTAGTGCCGCGCAGCAGCCACCAATTCGGCACGGGCTTCCGGATGGAAGGTGAACGGCTTCACAGCCCCACGATCTTGCGCACTTCGGACATGACTTCCTCGCCCGGAACGCCGGCCAACTTGCCGCTCTGGATCTCGGCCACGCGGCGCCGAGTCTCGCTGCGCCAGGCGTCGTCGATCTCCGGATCCGGTCGCGCGAAGCACTCGGCGAGCAACTGGTCGACGAGTTCACTCATCTGGTCCGTCGGAAGTTGGCGGGCCTCGGCTACGATCTGTTTCGGCGTCATCGGCATGGTCGGTACAGTGGTGGAAGCGGACGACTGGGCAAGTCTACGGCGATCCGCGTGGACCCGAATAGAAGCTCCGATTCCTGCCTGACATTGGCCGCGCGAGCCTCCTAAACTCGGCGCGCCCGACACCCCCACGCCCGTTTTCCCACCATGTATTTGAACATTATCCAGATCGCCGAGTCGTTTGGCGTCGCGGAGGAGGTCGTGGAGCGCTGGGTGCGCGACGAAGGCCTGCCGTTCACGCCGGACCGAGACCGGATGCTCTTCGACCGCACGCAAGTCGCCAACTGGGCGGCGGCGCGCGGGCTGGCGGCCCAGGCCGGGTTCCTCGCGCCCACGGCCTCGAGCGTGGCGGCAGGCGGCGGCGTGGCGGCGCTGCTACAGGCGGGCAGGATCTGGCGTGACGTGCCCGCCGCCGGCGTGGCGGCTATCTTCGACCAGGTCGTGGCATCGCTCCCGGGAGCGACCCCGCCGATCCGAAATCTGGTGGCGCAACGATTGCGGGCTCCGGGCGGCGTGGTGATCGCGCCGGTGGGCGGCGGCTTCGCGCTGCCGCATCCGAGCAACCGCATCGCGCTCGGCCGCGACTCCGGCACGGTGGCGCTGCTGCTGCTGCGCGAACCGCTTCAGCTGCCCGAACTGCCGCCTGACGACGTGCCGGTCACACGGCTCCTGTTCTTCATCGCGCCGTCGCCGCGCGCGCACCTCGACCTGCTCGGCCGCCTCAGCCGCCTGCTCAGCCGCGGCGTGGTGCGCGAGCTGGTGCTGCAGGGCGCGCCGGATGCGGAGATCTTCAAAGCCATCGCCGCGGCCGAAGCCGCGGCGGGCTCGTCCGCCAAGGAGGCCGCGCGGTGATCGTCGGTTCGTTGCTTTCGGCCGCCGCTGCAGGATTCCTCTGCGGTGTGGTGCTGGGGCCGCACCGTCCGCGCTTCTGGCTGGGTTTTACGCTGCTCGCCGCCGGGGCGCTGCTTGCGGCGGCGTTGGCGGTGTTGCTCGGGTTGGCGCCGGCATGGGATTGGCGAGGGACGTTCGCCATCGGCGGCGAGAAGCCGCATCTCCAACTCGACGCGCTCAGTGCGCTCTTTCTCGCGTTGCTGGCGGTGATCGGCGGTGCGGGTGCGATTTACTCCCACGGTTACTGGAGCGATCGCGATTACCCGAAATCGGCGGGGCGTGGCCGGTTCTGGTGGAGCCTGCTGGTGGCGATGATGGCGCTGGTGCTGCTCTCGGCCAACGGGCTCTGTTTCCTCTTCGGCTGGGAGCTATTCACGGTCGCGGCGTTCTTCCTCATCATCCTCGAGAGCCGGGGCCGCAAGGTGCGCGCGGCGGGTTGGCTCTACCTCGCGGCGTCGCATGTCGGCACGCTTTTCCTCTTCGCGTTCTTCGCCGTGCTGGCGGAGCGCACGGGTAGTTGGGAACTGGGGCCGCAGTTGCGCGGCGTGGCCGGGCTCGCGCCGCTGTTCTGGCTCGCGCTGGTCGGCTTCGGTGTGAAGGCGGGCATGTTTCCCCTCCACGTGTGGCTGCCGTCGGCGCACGCCAACGCCCCGAGCCACGTCTCGGCGATCCTCTCGGGCATGGCGCTCAAGCTGGGCGTGTACGGGATCGTGCGGTTTAGCGGCTGGCTGCCGGTGCCGGCGCAGGCGGGCTGGGTCGTCATCGCGCTGGGCGCGGTGGGTGCGCTCGGCGGCATCGCCTTTGCCTTCGCCCAGAACGACCTCAAGCGCCTGCTGGCCTACTGTTCGGTGGAGAACGTGGGCGTGATTCTGATCGGCGTCGGTGCGGCGCTGCTCGGCGCCGCCCAAGGTGACGCGACCTGGGGCCGGCTCGCGCTGATCGGCGCGCTCTTGCACGTGTGGAACCACGGGCTGTTCAAGGCGCTGCTGTTCTTCGGCGCCGGCTCGGTGGCGCACGCCACCGGTACGCGCGACATCAGCCGGCTCGGTGGCCTGTGGCCGAAGATGCCGTGGACGGCCGGACTCTTCGCGCTCGGCGCGGTGGCGGTGTCGGGCCTGCCGCCGCTCAACGGTTTTGCGAGCGAGTGGCTCATCTACCTCGGGCTTTTCGACGCCGGGATCGAACACGGCGCGGTGGGCTGGGCGGCGATGCCGGTGGCGATCGTGCTCGGCATGGCCGGCGCGTTGGCGCTCGCGAGCTTCGCCAAGGCCGGCGCCTTGGTCTTCTGCGGCGCCCCGCGCACCAAGCGCGTGGCGCATGCCCATGAATCCGGGGCGTGGATGCTGGGACCGATGTTTGCCCTCGGCGCCGCGTGCGTCGCGATCGGCCTCGTGCCCGCGCTGCTCTGGCCGCTCGTCGCCCGGGCGGTGGGAACGTGGAATCCGGCCTGGGCGATTGCGGCCGAGAACGCCCCCGCCTCGCTCTCCACGCTGGGCATCGTGCATGCCGTGCTGGCGCTGCTGGCGATCGCGGCGGCGACGGCGCTCTGGCGGCGCGCGCGGGCCAACGGTCTGCGGCGCGGCCTGACCTGGGACTGCGGTTACGCGGCGCCCACCGGGCGCATGCAATACACTGGCGGCTCGTTCGCCGGGGTGGCGTCGGGTTGGTTTTTCTGGCTGCTCCAGACCGAGCGCGCGGTGCAGCGGCCGCACGGTCCGTTGCCGGACGCGGCCCGGCGCGTGGAGTATGTGCCGGAGACGGTGCTGGAGAAGCTGATTGCGCCGGTGGGCGAGGGCGTGCTGCACGTCTCGACGGCGGTGCGGCGGCTGCAGCACGGCCGGCTGCAGTACTATATCCTGTACTTGGTGGCGGGCTTGGCGGGGCTCGCGGTACTCGTGATGGCGGGAGGTGCGCGATGAACGGCGGGCGTCGCGACCGCGCTTGCGGGTGGACCCGCTTGCCCCCAAGCGGGTCGAGGGCATTGCCGACGGCGGACGAGTTCTCTCACGGCGCCCGTCAGTCGAGCAAAGGGCCGGAGACCGGCGAGAATCAGGGGCTGCGACTGGAGTCCGCGACCGCGTTGGGGGCAACGCGGTCCACCCGCAGGCGGGATTCCCGCGGCCGTTGTGCTTCTCGGAGGAAATCCTCATGCTGATCACGATTCTCGACGCTGTGTTCCGCCTAACGCTGTGGCTGCTGCTGGCGCCGCTGCTGCCGGGCATCATCAACAAGGTGAAGGCGTGGGTCGCCGGGCGGCGCGGGCCGCCGGTGCTGCAGCTCTACTACGACCTCGCGCGGCTCTGGAAAAAGGGCGTGGTGCTGAGCACGCTCGCGTCGCCCGGCTTCATCGTGGCGCCGGCGGTGGGG
>JAEXPL010000148.1 GCA_023446865.1 Verrucomicrobiota bacterium
ACGAGCACGACTGCGACATCCTCCTGCTCAACACCTGCTCCGTGCGCGACCTCGCCGAGCAGAAGGCCATCGCCAAGGCGGAGAACGTCGCCGTGCGCAAGCGCCGCCGCCCGGAGTTCGTCCTCGGTATCCTCGGTTGCATGGCACAGAACCGCGGCGCCGAGCTGCTCGACCGCCTGCCCGACCTCGACCTCATCGTCGGTACGCAGAAGTTCCACGCCGTGCCCGGCTACCTCGACAACCTGCGCGCCGCCCGCGCGGCCGGCATCCCGCTCGCCCAGCCCATCGTCGACACCGCCGAGGAATCCGGTTCGCAGAACGCCATCCGCGACCACCTTCTCGCCGACCGCCAGGTCACGGCCTTCGTCTCGATCCAGCAGGGCTGCAACATGGAGTGCGCCTTCTGCATCGTCCCGAAGACGCGCGGCGACGAACGCTCGCGCCCGATGGAGGAGATCGTCGCCGAGTGCCGCGCCCTCGCCGCCCGCGGCGTGCGCGAGGTCACGCTGCTCGGCCAGATCGTCACCAGCTACGGGCGACGCGACTACGCGCACACGGGCGGCGTGTCGCCGTTCGTGCAACTGCTCGAGCGCATCAGCGCCGTCGAGGGCATCGAGCGCATCCGCTTCACCTCGCCGCACCCGCGCGGCTTCAAGGACGACCTCGTCGCCGCCTTCGCGCGCCTGCCCAAGCTCTGCGAGCACGTGCACCTGCCCGTGCAGTCCGGCAGCAACCGCCTGCTCGCCGCCATGAACCGGCCCTACACCCGTGAGCGCTACCTCGAGATCGTCGCCGCGCTCAAGGCCGCCCGCCCCGGCATCGCCATCTCGACCGACATCATCGTCGGTTTCCCCGGCGAGACCGACGAGGACTTCGCGCAGACCGCCGCGCTCTTCGCCGAGGCCGACTACGACATGGCCTACGTGTTCAAATACTCGGTGCGCACCGGCACGCCCGCCGCCGGACTCGGCGATCCGGTCGACGAGGCCGTGAAGGAGGCGCGCAACCAGGAGCTGCTCCGCCGCCTCGAGGAGAACTCCCGCCGCCGCACCGCCGCGATGGTCGGCACCGTGCAGGAGGTCCTCGTCGAAGGCCCCGACAAGGCCGGCCGCCGCTTCATGGGCCGCACGCGCATCAACCGCGTCGTCCATTTCCCCGCCGACGAGTCCCACATCGGCCGCCTCGTCCCCGTGCGCATCGACCGCGCCACCCCCGCCGCCCTTTACGGCGAGATCGTGGCGTAGGCATCGCTTGCTCCCGCGCATTTCCAATTCCGCAGACGACAGAAGGTAACGAAGGCAACAAAGGGAAGCGGCCCCGGGGAACGCCACACTTGCTTGCTGCCGGTTCTGGTGGGCTGTCTGGGTGACTCCATTGGCTCCACCGCCCGCGCCACACTCGTCCGCGCTTCGTTCTCTTCGTTGCCTTCTGTCGGTTCCCTGTGCGCCTCCGCGTTCGGGTGTCGCCCCAGATATGCCCTTGCACGCTGGTGTCGCTCACACCCCCGGCGGCAACGGCGCGCCGCGGGCAGCGAGGAAGTCGCGCACCTGCTCGAGCGTGGGCGGGTTCACACAGCCGGGCGCTGTCGTGCAGATGAGCGCTGCCACGGCGCAGGCGAAACGCACGGTGTCCTCGTCGCTCCAGCCACAGAGCATGCCGTAGATCAATCCGCCGCGGAAACTGTCGCCGGCACCCGCGCTGTCGACGACTTCGACCGGGAACGGCGGCAACTCGCACCGCACGCCGGGCACCGCCTGTCCCGGCTGCGCCACTGCCCCGCGGCCACGCCCATACCAGAGCGGACGCGAACCGGCGGTGAACACGACGAGCCCCGGACAGCGTTCGAGGTACTCGGCGAAAAGCCGTTCGCGGGCGGCGGGATCGGTCAGCGCCACGGGATACTCACGCGCCATCATCTCGCCGGAAACCGCCACGACATCCGCCAGCCGCGCCAGTTCGCTGTCGGCGCGCGCGTCGCAGGTCACGAGCGGTCGGCCGGCGGCCTTGGCGGTGCGGGCCACGAAGAGCGTCGTGTCACCGAACGCCGGATCCACGCACACCACCCGCGCGGCCTGGATCCGCGCCGCGCTCGGCGGCTCCCATTGCGGCGTGGTGAAGAGCAGATCGCAGTACCGGCCGAAAACGGTGCGGGTGTCGCCGTCGGAGACCACGATTTCGTTCACGCCCGGGTAGCCGGACTTCACGACCAATCCGGCACAGTCGATGCCACGCGAACCAAGGAACTCGAGGGTGCGGCGGCATTGCGGCGTGTCGCCGATCCAGTTGCCCTCGAGCGCCACGCTCGCGCCCAGCCGGGCGAGCACCAACGCGCTGCCGGTGGCTTCACCGGAGTGATTCTCGAGCGTGGCGACGATCTCGCCGTAGCCATCGGGCGCGGGAAACTTGTCGCGCAACCGCAGGATCACACCGGTGGAAACATGGCCGAAACAGTAGACGTCGCTCATGGGGCAGGTCACATCGCTACCGGACACCGCCTCCGCTGACAACCAGCCGTCGCCGGTTGTGCATTAACCGCCACCGGCGTTCTTCCGCCGGTTCCCGAGTTCAGCCGTGAACACTCAATTGGCAGGCAGGTCCAGTCTCCGACTGGACTCCACGGGGCATGAGCTGGCAGTAGTGGCTGGATCCAAGGGCGTCCGGTCGGAGACCACAGGCGTCCCATAGGGGCGGAAAACGACAGTATCGCCGTCGAGGGCACAGAGGGAGCGGCGGCGACGGCAGGGAAAGTGACGATGCAGGATTGTGGCGCGATTGTGTTTGGTTCTTGGGGA
>JAEXPL010000152.1 GCA_023446865.1 Verrucomicrobiota bacterium
GCCGTTGGGCCCGACGATGACGGTCACGCCCGGCTCGAAGCGAAGTTCGGTCGGGTCGGCGAAGCTCTTAAAACCGTGCAGTTTGAGGGCCTTGAGGTACATGCGGGAAACGAGAGGGGCGATTCAAGGTCCGCCCCTCCGCCCCGCAATGGGGAAGTCCGAAAACTTATTCACAGCTGCTCGGAAGTTGCTCCCAAAACACTGTGAAGAACTGAGGCTTGCCAACGGCCCGCCAAGCGGCCCGACACCGGCAGCCGCCACTCCGGGCGCCGCCGCCTCACCCGCGACGCAGCTCGCGGATCGCCTCGCCCAGCCGGCGGATACCCTCCTCGATCTTCGCCTCGTCGGAGTTGGAGAAATTGAGCCGCAGGTGCCGGTCGTCCGGCTCGGTGAAGAACGCCGATCCGGGCACGAACGCGACCTTGCGCTCGATCGCCACCTTGAAGAGCGCCATCACGGACACGCCCTCCGGCAGGCGCGCCCACAGGAACATCCCGCCGTCCGGCTCGCTGCACCACACCTCGGCCGGGAAGTAACGCTTGATCGCCGCCACCATCGCGTCGCGCTGCCGGCCGTAGAGCTCGCGCACCTTCGCAACATGCTGGTCGAGATCGTGGTCGAGCAGGTGCTGGTGCACCACGCGCTGCGAGATATAGTTCGAGTGCAGATCCACGCCCTGTTTCGCCGTCACCATCAGGTCCATCAGCTGACGCGGCGCCACGATCCAGCCCAGCCGCAGGCCCGGCGCCACGATCTTCGAGAACGAACCGAGCATCACGCTTCCCGGGCACGACGCGCGCAGCGCCGGCAACGGCTCCCCCCGGAAACGCAGCTCGCCGTACGGATCGTCCTCCACCAGCACCACCGGACGCTCCGCGCACAATCGCCCCACCGCCGCCCGCTTCGCTGCCGAGTACGAGAGGCCCGACGGGTTCTGGAAGTTCGGCACCGTGTAGAAGATCTTCGGCTTCCGCTCGTCGAGCGCCGCGCGCAACTCGTCCAGGTTCGGGCCGTCGTCCTCCAGCGTCACCGCCGCGAACTTCGGCTCGTACGCCGAGAACGACTGGATCGCCCCAAGATACGCCGGCCGCTCCAGCAACACCGTGTCGCCGGCGTCCAGCAGCACCTTGCCGAGCAGGTCGAGCCCCTGCTGCGAGCCGTTGGTGATGAGGATCTCGTCCGGATCGACCGTCAGCCCGCGTTTTTCCGCGTAGCGCTGCGCGATGAACTCCCGCAGCGGCCGGTAGCCCTCCGTCGTGGAATACTGGAGCGCGTTCGTGCCCGCCTCGCGCAGCACCTTCGCCGCCGACTCCGCCACGTCCGCCACCGGGAACGTGCGCGGGTTCGGCAACCCGCCCGCGAACGAGATGATCTGCGGGTCCTCGGTGACCTTGAGGATCTCGCGGATGGCCGAGCGCTGCATGCGCTGCGTGCGGCGGGAGAACAGGGCGGAGAGATCGGGACCAGCGGTGCTCATTTCGAAAATGAAGAACGGTACAACATCCCGCCCGCCCCAGCCCCCGTCGAGGCGAAATCCCGCCGGCGGAGTAACCTCCGTCGGTGGACGCGCTTGCCCCCTGTTTGGGCCGGAGACAAGGCCCCCAAGCGCGTCGCGCGCCCCGCCCTCGCCAGCCACAGCGGCACTTGCTCGCCGAGACCGGTCAAAGACCGCTCCTCCTTCGCCGGCGCGCTTGCCTCGTAGGTCCAGTCTCCGACTGGACTCCCACGACTCACATCCGCTCTCCGCCTTTTCGCTTTCGCCTCTCGCCGGTCTGCGGCTTCATCTCCAGCAATTCCCCACGGTCCGTTCGGCCCCAAGGAGACTCCGCCACCGTCTTGCTCGCCCGGGCTCCGTCCCGAAGAATCTCGGCCCGCTTCCCGCCCATGCCCGGAGAAACCAACCTCGCCCGCCTGCTCGCTTCGCTCCAGCCGGTGCTCGGCGCCGAGCTCTACACGTTCGCCACCGTCACCGAAGAGCAACTGCGCCGCCTCTCCGCGCCGCTCGGGGTCTTTCGTGAGGCCGAAGGCCCCTCGGTGCTCCTCCCGCTGCGCGACGCCCAAACGCTCCGCCTACCCTGCTCCGGCCCGCTGCGGAAGATCACACTCGAAGTGCACTCCTCGCTCGAAGCCGTGGGCCTCACCGCCTGCGTCGCTCGTGCGCTGGCCGACGCCAGCATCCCCTGCAACGTCGTCGCCGCGAACCACCACGACCACCTCTTCGTCCCGGCCGATCGCGCCGCCGAGGCCCACGCTCTCCTCACGCGCCTCCAGCAAGAACACGCCAACGGCAAGACGTCGCCGACCATCCGCTTCCGCCGCGCCGTCGCCGCCGATGCCGGAGCCATCGCCGCGCTCGCCGCCACCGTCTGGATCACCACCTACTGCACCGCTGGCATTCCGGCCGACTACGCCGCGTACGTGCTTGCGGAGTTCACCGCACCCGCGATCGCCGCGGCCATCGCGAAGCCGGACGCCGTCTTCTGGGTCGCCGAATCGACCGAGGGGATTGTTGGCTTTGCCGACCTCCGCCTCGGCGCTCGTTCCGAACACCTCTCTGCCGCCCAGCAAGCGGAAGTCGCGCGCCTCTACGTGCTCGATCGTTTCGCCCGTCAGGGCATCGGCCGCACGCTGCTGGCGCACTGCCGCACCACCGCTGCCGATCATGGTGCCACCGCGCTCTGGCTGAGCATGTACGCCGGCAACGACCGCGCCCGTGCCTTCTATCTTGCCCAAGGCTGGACCAAAGTCGGCACACTCGCCTTCAATTTGGCCGGCAAGTCCTACCCCAACGACGTCTTCGCGCTGAACCTGCCACCGGCAGTGGCCTGATCCATCGATGTGGCCGACTCGCGCAAGTCAGCGTCCTCGCGTGCCCCCCCAGAGCCCGGCCCCGCTCCCGCCAATCCCCTTGCCCGCCACGCTTGCGGCACTACGCTCATGCTGAGCCCGCATTGAATTGGTATGTTTCTCCGCAGAATGATGCTCGGCGATCCGTCACCCAAGAGCGGTTAAGGCGGAAGCGAGCTCATCAGCCATCCAGCGATGAAAACGCTTCCCAAGAAACTGCACGACCAATTGATCGTTGCGCTCACGAACCTCCGGCTCGCCACTCTTTGTACGGAGGTCCTCTTCGACATTGAGCATTCTCCTAATCGAAGTTGCCCAACGCATTTGTCGATGAAGGCACCTTCGCGACACGTTTCCCTCACGGGCACGCATTGCGGCCCCTTTGTGACTCCCGTAATCCACAGTGCCCTCTTGGATGTCAGACGTGCGCTAGAGTTCTTTCGGCTCAGGTGGGATCGAGAGACAGAGTCCTTCGCGGTCGACACCGACCCACCAAGATACCACGACGATTTTAGGATCACTGACCTCGGTCTACCTCCAGTCGATCCGTCCGAGCTGCAAGTACTCGCGCTTCGCACTATTGGCGGATCACCAACAGAATGTCTATTTGTCGCCCGCAACTACGCAGACAAGTGCTTGGCCCATTTCACGAAGACCGAGAAAGAACCGGAGTTCCGTCATATCATCGATTCGACCAAGCTCGTCCACGAAGCTCTCTTGGTCTTCGTGTTTGACGCCCTCCACATTCCTCGACCGTCCCTGCAACCCTCGGTCTCGTGGTCGGAGTAGTAGCGGACACTATCCACAATCCCTCCGTCTTGCCCTCCCGCCTGCGCACCGGCAAACCTGTGCCATGCCTGCGCTCCAGTTTCTCCCGCCGCCCAAATCGATCCGCTACACCCGCGGCGCCTTCCCGCTCTCCCACGCCAAGCGCCTCGTCCTCCCCGAGAACTCCGGCCCGGCCACCGATGCCCTTGCGCAGCGCATCGTCGACGAGATCGGCACTCACACAGCCGCCCCCGCCTTCCTCACTCCCAGCGAAGGTGCCATCGAGTGCAGCATCGGCGCCTCCGGCCCGGCCCAGAGCTACACGCTCACCATCTCGCCCAAGGGCATCGCCCTTGTCGGCGCCGACGCAGCCGGCGTCTTCTACGGACTCCAGACGCTCCTCCAGATCGTCCGCCAGTGCGGCGCCGAACTGCCGGCGTTGAAAATCACCGACGCACCCGACTACCCCGTCCGCGGTTTCTACCACGACCTCACCCGCGGCAAGGTGCCCACCCGCGCCACCCTCTTCGCCCTCGTCGAGAAGATGGCCGCCGCGAAGCTCAACCAGCTCCAGCTCTACGTGGAGCACACCTTCGCCTTCAAGAACCACCCCGACATCTGGGCCGGCTCCGACCCACTCACCGCCGACGACATCCTCGCCCTCGACGAGCACTGCGCCCGCCACCACATCGAGCTCGTCCCCTCGCTCAGCACCTTCGGCCACTTCTACACCGCGCTCGTCGCCCCGCGGAAACAGCATCTCAACGAGTACGACCTCGACGGCTCCGCGCTCCCGTTCTCGTGGTGGGATCGGATGGGCCACTACACGCTCGACTGCCGCCACCCCGACGCCTTCGCGCTCGTCGCCGAGATGATCCGCGAGCTGCGCCCGCTCTTCCGCTCGAAGCATTTCAACCTCTGCTGCGACGAGACCTTCGACCTCGGCAAGGGCCGCAACGCCGCCTTCGCGGCGAAGCACGGCGTCGGCCGTCTCTACGTCGACTTCCTCAAGAAACTCTGCGGCGTCGTCCGCGCTGAGGGCGCCGTCCCCATGTTCTGGGGCGACATCGTCGGCAATCACCCCGAGCTCGTCCGCGAGGTCCCGGCCGACTCCATCGCGCTCGACTGGGACTACTCCGCCGACCTCCACGACACCAAGAGCGCGCTCTTCAAGAAGGCCGGCCGCGCGTTCTATGTCTGCCCCGGCTGCTGCGGCTGGGACCGCTGGATCAACGACATCGACACCGCCACCGCCAACATCCTCGGCTTCGCGCAACGCGGCCGGAAGACCGGCGCCGCCGGTTTCCTCAACACCGACTGGGGCGACCGCGGCCACATCAACTTCCTCGGCAACAGCCACCACGGCCTGCTCCTCGGCGCCGCCGCGTCGTGGAACACCAAAGCCACCACCGCCGCCGCGTTCGACGCCGCCTTCAACACCCTCGAGATAGGCGACGCCTCGCAGTCGTACGCGAAGCTCCTGCGCGAGATCGGCAGCGCCGCCGTCGTCCCGTGGAAGCAGCTCGTGCTCTGGTTCGACCCCACGCCGCACCGCCCCGCCGACTGGTGGGACACCGCCACCGGCCTCCCCGTCGGCATCCTGAATCTGAATCCCACCGTCGCCTTCGCGGCCCACGCCCAGATCGAGAAGCTCCGCGCCCAGCTCACCCAAGTCGCCGCCGCCGCGCAGCCGCAGGATCCGCTCGCATTGCGCGAGGCGCTCGTCGGCGCGCGCGGCCAGGCCCTCATGCAGGCGCTCGGCGGCCTGCTCGTCTGTTTCGCCAAGAAGCGCAAAGTCCCGCGTGGGCTCGACGCCGCCGCCATCGCCAACGACCTGCGCCGCTTCGAGGCCGACGTCTCCACGCTCTGGTACGCCCGCAACCGTCCCTCGGAGTACTTCCGCGTCCGCGTCGCACTGCTCGAGCTCGCCCGCCGCCTCGACCGCGCCGCCCTCGGCCTGCCTTGGCTACGCACCGCCCGCGAAATGCCTGCCAAGTAGGGCCGGTCTGCGACCACAGGCGTCCCATAGGGGCGGAAAACGACAGTATCGCCGTCGAGGGCACAGAGGGAGCGGCGGCGACGGCAGGGAAAGTGACGATGCAGGATTGTGGCGCGATTGTG
>JAEXPL010000255.1 GCA_023446865.1 Verrucomicrobiota bacterium
GATCCGACAAGGGCCAATGCGCGTTGGGGAGAACTGCCTTCCGCGATCAATGCAACGGCGGTGCGAGGGCGGAGTCGCCGCGACGAGGGACGGGGAGACGGCCGGCGGGGCACCGAGCGATTGTGCCGACGCGGTGTGGAAACGGCGTTCCCGACCCGGCGCTGCGCGCGGCGATCGCGAGAAAGTGGAACGAAAGGGTGCGCCCCGCGGATGAGGACCAGGCCTGATGGGGGACGAGGTGGTCGGGCAGCGACCCGAACGCAGGCTGGCGAAGGGAAGGCGGGAATCGATCGCCTCTCGGGATTGTGGAGCGAACACATGAACGTGCCTCGGCGTCCTCTGCGTTTCCCGATGAGCCGAATGTTGCGACCAACACTGTTCGGGCTGGTCGTGGCTGCCGTCTGCCCGTTGCGGGCCGCGGACGACGATTTTCTCGCCCCACCGCCGATTGCGCAGGCGACTGGGGCGTTCGAGCAGGGCGACCTTGCCCGGGCCGAGACGCTGGTGTTGCCACTGGCCGGTGACGAGGAAGCCACGGCGGAGGCTTGCGCTTTGCTCGGACAGATCCGTTTGAAACAGCAGCGCGTGGCGGAGGCGGTGGAGCAGTTTGAGCGAGCGGTGGGGAAGAAGCCGGCGAGTCCGGGGCTGCGCAGTCAACTCGGCCTGGCGTTGCTGGACCAGGCAGGCGGCGCGACGGCGGAGACGCGGCCCCCGTTGCTCGATCGCGCGAGGCTTGAGTTGGAGCGCGCGGCTGCGACTGATGCGAGCTGCGTCGATGCACAGATGGGACTGTTGCGTTTCCATCTCATGGCCCCGGAGGCGGGACCGGTCGGTGCGGTCGAGCGCCATGCCGCGGCGGCCGCCGAGCTCGATCCGCTCACGGCGACCTACGATGTCGGTGAGCTGGCCGAGAAGTTTGGGCGCAACGATCTGGCCGAAAAATACTTCGGCGCGGCGGCGAAACTGTTTCCCACGATCCCCTGGCTTCCGCTCAAACACGGGATGGCGTTGCTCAAACTCGGGCGGGTGGCGGAGGCGCGGGCCGAACTGGAGGCGCTCCTAAAGGCCTTTCCCGGCTTCGCGCCGGCGCAACAGATCCTCGCGCAGCTGCCGGCGCAGTCGTGAGAAGGCAGTCGCTTCGATGACCCACGCCGGGCGGCATGGCAGCACGGGCGCGAGCCACCCCCTGCCTCAACGAACACCCGTGCGGCGGACTCGTGGGTGGGGCGGGGAGCGAAAGCCTTGGCTCAGGGGGCGACCGGAGGAGAGGCGGGCGTGGCGGGCGGGCGGGTCTCGTCGCGCGTGAGGGTGGCGACGATGGTGCCGATCTTGGTCTTGGTATCCAGACGGACAATCTGCGGACGGTCGCCCTTCGAGATCCAGACCTTGAGCGCGCCGCCCTTCTTGAAGAAGCCGGTCAGCTCGCCGACCTGCCGGGGCTCGAGGATGACGGTGTCGAAGGTGCCCGCCTGCGTCTTGATGCGTTCCTCGCCGGTGGCGGCGACCTCGATGGTGAAGAACTCCTCGTCGTTGACGCACTGGACGCGGCGTGATTCGCCCGGTTTGAGCCGCCAGTCGCGGGCCTGCATGAGCGCGACCATGAGGTCGTAGGCGGGCTCGGCGGGCAGGGCGACGGTGGCGTTGTGCTGGGGGCGGATGGTATTCACGTGCACAACCAGACCTTGGGCGTAATCGAAGGTGGTGGTCTTCTCCGTGAGGCGGCGGCCGTTCTTGCCCTTGGTCTTGAGGGTGAGCGGGCGGCCGGAGGCGGCGGCGAGGACCGACTCGGAGTCGTTGGCGATCGGGTAGAGTGTGTCCACGAGGCCGCGGCTCTTGGTGGTGATGTGGATACGGTAGCGCGGGCCGTCGGGGCTGGGCTCGGCGAAGGTTTCGATGGTCGTGGTGCCGGCGGTGCCGAGCAGGCCGTAGGTCATGCGCAACGCGATCACCTCGCCCGGGCGGATGAAGGCGACGGGGGCGGCGGTCGTCGCGGCCGGGAGCGGGGCGGGCACCGTCGGCTCGTCGGCGAAGCAGACGGCGAGCGGGATGACTGCGGCGAGGAAGGCGGCGGAGCAACGCATGGCGGGGTGACGCAGGGCTCCGACCACGGAAGCGCGGAGAGGTGCCATACGCCAGCGGTTATTGCGGGGCGTGATGGCGAAAGAAACGCCCCGAACACGGAATCCGGCTTCAGCCTCCGAGGCCGAACTCGAGCTGGTTCTCCTTGCCGATGGCCCAGGCGTCGAGGCCGCGGGCGCGGAGGGTGGCGGCGAACTCGGCGGCGAAGCCGTGCACGGTGATCACGCGCCGGGGTTGCACGCGTTCGACGAACTCGAGCAGTTCGGGGAAATCGGCGTGGTCGGAGAGGGGGAACGCGGCGTCGCAGCCCATCTGGTACTTCGTCGAGGAGTCGAGCGCCCAGCCGGTGATCATGGCGGTGCGGCGCGGCGCGAGGCGGCCGAGCCAGGCTCTCGAGGATTGTGGCGGGGCGATGACGACGTGGCCGGGCGCGGTGAGGTGATCGAACTCGCGGTAGGCAGGGAACGTGAGGCCGAGTTTCTCGCAGAGCTGGGTGAGGCGCAGAATCTCGGGATGAAGCATCACAGGCAGTTCGGAGCCCGCGAGGGCGGCGAGGATTTCCTGGGCCTTGCCGAGGCTGTAGCCGAAAAGGACGGGGATGGCGCCGGCGGCGAGGGTTTCGCGGCAGAAACGCACCATGTCGGCAATGACTTCCTCGGAGGGCGGGAGCTTGTACTTCGGGAGGCCGAAGGTCGTCTCCATGATCAGGACATCGGCGCGCGGGACGGCGCAGGGCTCGGCGGCGCGGCCGGGGCGGAGCTTGAAGTCGCCGGAGTAGAGGAGGCGGCCGTGCTCGGACTCGGCGAGGAATTGCGCGGAGCCGACGATGTGGCCGGCGGGCAGGAGCGTGACGTGGCAGCCGGGCTCCAGTTCGTGGGCGCGGCCGAAGGGCAACGCGATCAGTTCGCGGCGCGCCGGCTGGCGGGCGTGCATGAGGCGCGCGGTGGCGTCGGTGCAGAGCGTGAGCCGGTGCTTCGCCATGTGGTCGAAGTGCGCGTGCGAGATGAACGAACACGAGGCCGGCCGGGGGGCGGCGAGCCACCAGTTGATCTGGGGCAGGTAGAGCCCTTGACGGAGTTGCACATCCCACGGCATCGCGGCAGCAAGCGGGCGGGGCGGGGGGCGGTCAACCGGTGAACAGTGGGCGGTGGTCGGTGGCCGTTGCGGGTGGGCAGGCGGTGGACCGTTGCCGCTGGTGGACACCGGGGACGGCGACTCAGCGGCCGGGCTTGAAGCCGGCGGCGAGAAGGGTCTCGAAGTGGGGCTCCTCGGTCTCGCGGGCGACGGTGGTCACCTCGACCTGCGTGAAACCGGCTTTCTTGAGGAAGCCATGGAGCGCGCTCTCCTTGAAGCCGAGCCAGCGGTCGGCGTAGAGCTCGCGCGCCTTTTCGAAGTCGTGGGCCTTGAGGTCGAGGACGATGAGCTGGCCGCCGGGTTTGAGGATGCGGAACGCCTCGTCGACGGCGCGCTGGGGATGCTCCGCGTGGTGGAGCGCCTGGCTGAGGATGGCGAGATCGACGGCGGCTTCGCCGAGGGGCACCGTCTCGATGTCGCCGAGGACGTAGCGGAGGTTCTCGAGGGCGTTCTTGCGGGCGAGCTCGGTGCCCACTTCGACCATACGAGGGGAGTTGTCGATGCACCAGACCTGGGCGGCGCGGCGCGCGAGCAGCTGCGAGAGCAGGCCTTCGCCGGCGCCGAGGTCGGCGACGACGATGCCGGGCACGAGACGGAGCGCGAGGTGGCCGATGGCCTCCCACGAGCGGCCGGGGCAGTAGTTCTTGCCGAGGCGGCCGGCGACGAGGTTGAAATATTCCTCCGACTGCCGGCGACGGCGGGCAAGGATGCGGTCGAGATTGGCGCGGTCGTCGGCGGACTCGGGCTGGTCGGCGATGGTCTCGGCGGCGGTGCGCAGGAGGG
>JAEXPL010000263.1 GCA_023446865.1 Verrucomicrobiota bacterium
GTGCATCACAGTGCGAATGTGGTTTCGCAGGAGCGCTCGCATGGCTTCTTTCCGATCCGGGGCGGCTTGCAAGCGGGCTTCCACATCCTTGGTGAAATCATCGGCGAGGAAGCGGCCCCAAACGAGATTGTGCCCCCGGATCCGCACTCCCTTCTGCAGACAATGGTCCACCAGACGATCGGCGGCGGTGAAGTCATAGACAGGTTCACCGGTTGAACCGAGCCGATGGTTGGCAAGGAGTGGCAGCCATTTCGTGGCATTCTCCGGTGTCACGGAGTTGAAGTCGGCGGGAAGGACCGCGTCCAACTCCGCGAGGCGGGCGGGGTCGCCGATCGTGCCGACGAAGAACGGGGTCGCACGGTGCTCGTTCGCTGCGCGCGCAAGGCCACGGGGAGCGCGGTTCGCAGCAGTGGTGAGATAGGTCTTGGGGTAGGAGCGGGGCCAGGCGAACCAGGTGCCGAGGGCAACAGCGACGATGAGCAGCGCGCCCACGATGCGGAGGGACCACTTGAGGAGATCACGGAGGATATTCATGGGGAGCGGTGAACTTAGGATGTGGCTGAGCGACGGGGATTCTGGCGCAACGCGGTAGCGAGCAGCGTAAGGCCGCTGACGATCTGCTTGCGCTCCGCTGCGGTCGCGGAACGCAACACAGACTGCAGCGCTCCGGTTGCGCTTCGCGCGAGAGCGCTGTGGGCCGCTTCAGCTACTTCGCGCTTGAGCAGCACGGTCGTGGTGCGGCGATCAGCCGGATCCGAGGCGATCTCCACCCACCCGCGCCGCTGCAGGGATTGAACGACGGTGGAGACCCGGCTCTGCACCAGGTGGGAATTTGCGACGATGTCCCGCACGCGAACGGGCGCGGTCTGGTCGATCAGGAAGTCCAACACGCTGATCTCACCTGGCGTGAGGCGGGGATTGAGCTCGGCCGGGATGGCTGCGGCGTGGGCGGCGGCCTGGAGCCGTTTCGCGATGAGGAGGAGGTCACCAATAAGCATCGGCGGAGATGAATCTGTAGAGATTGAAATGTCAAGTGGTGCGTCCCCGGGGCTCACCACTGCGACGCGGAAGCCCCGGCGGGCTGGCGGCGAATCGGTCCCCGGCGCGGCAGTGTGGCGCCGGCCTGCTGCTCGGGAAGTGCGGGTATGGCGGGATTGGTGTGAGGAGTGTGCATCCGCCGCGCTCGGGGATTGCGCGCCATGACGGCACGCCTACTTTCCGCACTCATGTCGCACGCCAAACCGACCGCTCTCCTGCAACAACGACTGGGCGCGCGCGTCGTCCGCACCGACGCCGCGTCGCGCTTCGCCGGGTCGTTCGCCGGCAGCAAGATCGCCTTCGACTGCGATGCGGTGGTGCGTGTGCGCAAGGACGCCGACGTGGGCGTGGTGCTGGCGATGGCCAACGAGCATTGCGTGCCGGTGACGGTGCGCGGCGGCGGGACTTCGCTCACCGGTTCGGCGTCTCCGCGATTTGGAGGCTGGGTGCTCGACCTCTCCAAGCTCACGAAGATCCGCATCAACGCCGAGGCCGGGCTGGCGGTCGTGCAGGCCGGCGCGAAGGTCGGCGACGTGCAGCGCGCGGCGGCGGCGGCCGGTTGGTTCTATCCGCCGGACCCGTCGTCGAAGGAGCACAGCACGCTCGGCGGGAACATCGCCTGCAACGCCGGCGGCATGCACGGCGGCAAGTACGGCGTGACCCGCGACTACGTGCTCAGCCTCACCGGCTACCTGCCGACCGGCGAACGCGTGCAGTGGGCCGGCGAATTCAAGAAATGGTCGGCCGGCTTCAACCTCCGCGACCTCTGGATCGGCAGCGAAGGCTGCCTCGGCATCGTGACTGAGGCGGTGCTGAAACTGATCCCGGCGCCGGCGGAGCGGTGGACGCTGTTGGCGGCGTTCAAGGACGAGGCGGCGGCGTTTGCGGCGGCGCAGGCGTTGATCGCGTCGCGTGTGCAGCCGGCGATTTTGGAGTTTCTCGACCGCGCGTCGGTCGGGTGTGCCGAGAGTGCGACGGGCAAACCGGTGTTCGCGGAAGCGCCCAAGAAGCCGGTGCTGCTGCTCGAGCTCGCCGGCACGAGCGCCGAGGTGGCGGAACAGCGGAAAGTGGTGCTCGCATGGGCCGAGAAGCACGCGGTGGTCTCGCGTGCGGCGCGGAGTCGCGAGGAGGCCGAGGAGTTGTGGGCGGTGCGGCGAAAGTGTTCGCCCGCGATGTTCGCGCTCGGCGATGCGAAGCTGAACGAGGACATCGTACTGCCGCTGAAGAGCTACGCGGCGTTTGCCGAGTTTCTGGAGACGCTCAAGAAGCGCCACGGGCTGGCGATGCCGACTTTCGGCCACCTTGGCGACGGCAACCTGCACGTGAACATCATGTACCACCGTGCCGACAAGAAGGAGTGCCGGGCGGCGGTGAAGGCGGTCGAGCAGCTCATGCGCGGCGTGAAGCGCCTTGGCGGTGCCATCTCGGGCGAGCACGGGATCGGTTTGGCCAAGACGCCGTTCCTCAAGCTCGAGCACAGCAAGCCGGCGATCCGCGCGATGATTGCCGTGAAACAGGCGCTCGATCCGAACGCGATCATGAACCCCGGCAAACTCTTCACGCGCTACGAGGTGTGGAAACACAAGCGGGTCGAGGTTGTGTTGCCGTGGGACCATAAGTGAGCGGGTTGGTGGGCTGAACGTCTTCGCCGCTCTCAGCTACGGCCCGGGCTCGGCCCGCGTTTCCCTCATTGCCACGACGGCGGCGACCGCATGCCATCGCGGCATGTTCGGAAGCAAACCTCCTCGCATCAAATGTGGCGTCGCCGGTGTCGGTTCGCTCGGCCAGCACCATGCCCGCATCTACTCGACGCTGCCCGGCGCCGAGTTGGCCGGTATCTTCGAGACGAGCGATGCCCGCGCGGCCGAGATTTGCGGCAAGTACAACTGCCGGCGGTTCGCCTCGATCGAGGAACTCGGCGAGGCGTGCGACGCGGTGAGCGTCGTGGTGCCGACGGATCGCCACTGCGAGGTGGCGTTGCCGCTCTTGGCCAAGGGCTGCCACCTGATGATCGAGAAGCCGCTCTGTGCGAGCCTCGAGGAGGCCGAGCAGGTGCTGGCCGCCGCTCGCGCGAGCAACCGCATCGTGCAGGTGGGCCACATCGAACATTTCAACCCGGTCATGAGTTTCCTGGAGAAGGAGGCGGACCGGCCGCAGTACATCACCACCGAGCGGCTCGCGCCGTACACGCCGCGCGGCACGGAGGTCGGCGTTGTGCTCGATCTGATGATCCACGATATCGGGATTGTGCTGGCGTTGGTGAAGTCGCCGATCGCGCGGATCGACAGTGTGGGCATCAACGTGCTCTCGAAAACCGAGGACATCGCCAACGCTCGCATCGTCTTCGAGAACGGCTGTGTTGCCAACCTCAGCGCCAGCCGCATGAGCCTGAAGAAGAACCGCGAGATCCGCGTCTTCCAGGACAATGCCTACCTATCGCTGGATTTCATGAATCAGTCGGGCCACCTCGTGCGCAAGAGCGACATCATCGCCTACGGCATGAAGGCGAAGCTCGGCCTTGTGAAGGCTGGCGACGCCAGTTCGATCCCGGTGCACGAGATCCCGATCGAGAAGGGCGAGCCGCTGGCGCTCGAGCTCGCGTCGTTTGTCGAGAGCGTGACGAAAGCGCAGCAGCCGAAGGTCGGCGCGACGCTCGGCAAGAGCGCGCTCGAGGTGGCGATCGCGATCACCGAGCAGATCCGGGCGGCGAAGCGTTAGGCGTCACGCACATGGCCGAATTGACCACGACGCCCTTCCCGCTCCCGTCGCCGCAGGATGGCGGCGTGGACTTGCTTGTGGTGGCGGCGGAGCACTCCGGTGACCAGCACGCCGCGCGTGCGGTGCGGGAACTCGCGGCTTTGAAGCCGGGGGTGCGCGTTTGTGCGATCGGTGGCCCGGCGCTGGCCGCCGGCGGCGCGCAGCTGTTGCTCGATCTCACGGCGCATTCCGCCCTCGGCTTCGCGGCGGTCATCAAGATTCCGTTCTTCCGAAAGTTGATTGCCGAAGTCGTGCGCTGGATCGCCGCGCATCGACCGAAGGCGGTGTGTTTCGTCGACTCCTCGGGTTTGAACCTGCGGATCGCGAAGACGCTGTTTGAGCGCGGCATCTCGGCGAAGGCCGGCGGCGCGACGAGGGCGCTGTATTTCATCAGTCCGCAGATCTGGGCGTCGCGCGCCGGGCGGCGGTTTGCGATGGCGAAGCATCTCGACGGCCTGGCCACGATCTTCCCGTTCGAGACGAAATGCTACGAGGACACCGGCTTGCCGGTGACGTTTGTCGGGCATCCGTTCGTCGCACCGGGGCATCTGGCGCCGGTGGCCTACGATCCGAACGGACCGATTTTGCTGCTGCCGGGGAGTCGCAAGGGCGCGGTGGCCCGGATCTTTCCGGCGCTGCTCGACGCTTACCTCTGGTATCGCCACGACGGTGGCAATCGCGACGCGGTGGTCCTGTACCCGAGCGAGAAGATTCTGAAGACGCTGCAGGCGGCGCATCCGCCCGCGAGTGTGCACCTCGTCCGCCTCGGCGAGTTCGAGGGTTCGATGCCGGCCTCGGCGGTGCTGACCTCGAGTGGCACGATGTCGATGGAGTGCGCGCTGGCGGGCATTCCCGGGGCGATCGTCTACCGCACGGATCCGATCACCTATACGATCGGACGCTGGATCGTGAAGGTGCCGCATCTGGGCATCGCCAACATCATCCTCGGGGAGGCGATGTACCCGGAGTATATCCAAGGAGACGCGACCCCGGCGCGACTGGCGGCGCAGTTGCAGGCGTCGCTGAGCGATCGCGAGCGCCTCCTGCACACCCGGGCTCAGGCCGAGAAGCTGCGGGAGTTGCTCGCGCAACCCGCCGCCGGGAGCGTGGGCGAGTGGTTGGCGGCGCAACTGGGCTGAGCCTTGTCGCTGCAGCTCCCTCCGCAAAACGGGCTTTGCCCGGACGGGAAGACGGAGGGCTGGTGCGGGACAGACTGCTGGAGGGGCGCAGGGGAAGGTGCGGGCTTGGGGCGAGGGATCTGGAGCCGAAATAGGTCGTGAGAGTCCAGTCAGAGACTGCACCCACGGGCGGGCATGCCGGCAAAGTAGGACCGGTCTCCGACCGGTCGCGATGGCCATGAGCCGACGGTGCGGCGCCCTCTACCAAACCACCGAACGAGTCGCTGTTTCCCGGAAAGCGAGAGACGAGCGTCGAGTGGCGAGCGCCAGGCGACGCTGTGAGCGAGCTCGGCGAAACCGTTGGTGAGCTGCAGACCACCAACGCAAATGCGACCTGCCGGAGAAGCCGGTCGACGACCCGGCCTACAGCACGGCATCCGGCCCGGCTCAGGGCACGAGGTCGTAGACCGGGACGCGGACGAGGTAGCTGTGGTTGTCGCGGCGGAAGAGGTAGTCGACCGTATCGGCACTGCGGAGGTGCTTCTCGAAGCGGTCGAGATTCCATTTCACGACCGGTTCGCCATTGATGCCGACGATGGCGTCGCCTGGCTCGATCTGCCGGGTGGGGGCCGGGGCGTCGTCGAGGACCTGCAGCACGCGCCATTCGGCCGGGAGGCGGGCGAAGCTCAGGCCGGTGGTGCGTTGCGACGGGAGCTTCACCGCACTCTCGCGCTCGGTGCTGACGATGACCTGGCTGCGATGCTGGTCGAAGGTGAGCGTGAAGTGGCGGAGGATCTCGGCGCCGATCGTCGAGAGTTGGTCGGTGAGCATGACGCGGGGCTCGCGCACCTCGCAGTGGCCGAGGAGCAGCGAGTCGGCGAGGCGGCCGATCTGGCGTGGGGCGTTGCCGGAGAGCGTGGTGACGACCGGACCGGTGCGCGGGCCGGCCTTGAAGGGCGGGTTGAGGCCGGTGGCGTCGAGGGTGAAGGCGAGGTCGCTGCCGGAGTCGAGCAGCGCCATGAACGTCTTGTCGCCGAGCTCGACGTTCACGATCGGCCGGGTGCCGTCCTCGAGCGCGAAGGGCAGGGCGGTGCCGGCGATGGCGCGGGCGGGGAAGCGGGGCGAAAGCACGATGCGGCTGCGCGGGTAGGCGAGGGTGAGGAGCAGTTCGTGGAAAACGGGGAAGCCGATGATGCCGTCGACGGTGATGCCGAGGTGGTTGGAGAAATCGACGAAGTCGTAGACGACGGCGCGGACATTGGCGAAGCGGGAGGTGCCGAGCTCGAGCGAGGGCAACGTGGTGCTACCCAGCATCGTGGCGCCGCCGGCCGCGGAGACCACCTGCACGGGCACGAGGGCCGGAGTCGTGCGCTGATCGGGCACGGCGGTGGCGATGCGGTCGGAGACGAGAGTGACGGACGAACCGGTGTCGATGAGGAAGTAGTACGGACCGGCGCCGCCGACCGTCCCCTCGACGAGCAGGAGGTTGGAGACGATGCGCCCCGGCACGACCGCGTGTTCCGGGGCGAGTGGCTCGCGGTCGAAGCGGACCAGCGCCGAGGCGGCCATCAACAGCGCCGGGCAAAGCGCGGCGAGAGCGACGAGAAAGGGGCGGGCGAAACGCATGCGGCATGCCGTACGACGCCGAATGTCCGCTGAAGTTTCCTGGCCCGCTGGATTCATTTTCTCGGGGCGGGCAACGTGAGTGCCAAGGCGAGGGGGACGAGGATCACGGCGGCGGCGGCGGCGTAGCTTACGGTGGAGCCGAAACTCCAGTACACGACGCCGGCGCACACCGGGCCGATGGCGCGGGTGAGCGAGCCGAGCGCCCGGAACAGGCCCATCAACCGCCCCTGCTCCTCCTCGCCCGCGTAGAGCGAAAGCAGGGCGGAGAGGGCCGAGTAGCAGAAACCGGAGCCGATCGAGGCGAGCGCCAGGCTCGAGTAGATCGAGGCGGCTTGGTGCGAGACCGCGAGCCAGGCCATGCCGGTGAAGGCGAGCGCGAGGCCGAGCACGCTGCCCTTCTTTTCGCCGATGCGCGGCACCAACCGACGGACAAGCGCGCCCTGGGTCAGCACCGAGACGACACCGGTGAAGACGAAGACCATCGTGAGCTGGCGTGGGGTGTAGCCGAGGCGCTCGGCGGCGAGGAAGCCGAGGGTCAGCTCCAGTCCGCTGAAGCCGAGGACGAAGAGCGCGTTGATCAGGATCACCCGGCGGACATGGGCGGCCGGGATGGCGAAAAGGGTGCGGAGCGGGTGGCGTGTCCGTTCGGTGGGGGTGGAACGGGCCGGGTTGAAGGTCTCTGCGAACCGCCGTTGCACCCATATCAGGTTGATCAGCCCGAGTGCGAACGCCACGAGCGCCGGCACGGTGAACGGATTGACGCCGTAAGCGGCGAGGGCGGGCCAGCGATCAAGGAGGTTGAGGTGGGCGGTGATGCCGCCGAGGGCGGGACCGGTGATGAAACCGAGTCCGAAGGCGGCGCCGATGAGCCCCATGCCCTTGGCACGGTCGGCGCGCGTGGTGATGTCGCTGACGGCGGCGGTGGCGACGGAGAGATTGCCGCTCGCGATGCCGGCCACGAGGCGTGAGACGAGGAAGAGCAGGAAGGAGTCGCTCAGGGCCCAAATCGCATAGCTGAGGGTGGTACCGAGGATCGTGAGACGCAGGACCGGCCGGCGCCCGACCTGGTCGGAGCGCGCGCCCCAGATCGGGGCGAAGACGAACTGGAGGAACGAATAGAGCGAACCAATGATGCCAGCGAAGAGCACCGCGGTGTAGCTGTGGTCGAGGTGCCAAGTCTGGGCGAGCGCATCGATCTGGTTGAGCAGCCAGCCCAGCATGCCGCCACGGCCCTCGCGCCCGAGGTTGTAGTCGAGCATCGCGGGAAAGAGCGGGAAGAAGATCGAGAAGCCGATGAGATCGAGGTAGAGCGTGAGAAAGATCACGCCCAACGAGGCCTTCTTCGGAGCGGCGGTGGTGGCGGTGGTAGGCACGGTGGTAGGCCGCGATCTGACCGCGCCGGGGGCCGAAGGGCAAGTGGCGTATGGGCGGTGGTGGTGGGGAAGCGGATCGCTGCCCTGGCGAGCAAAACGCGGCCGGTGGGAGGTGGTCGGCTGCGGATGTGCGGATCGCCGCTCTGGCGAGCGGCGCCACTTGAGGAGCGGAGGCGGTGCTTGCCGCAAAACCGCTTTGGGCGTCCTGAAGGGACTACCTACGGCGACTCAGGCGCCTTCGGCGATGGCGACGGCCTTGAGGAGGGCGGAGGCCTTGTTGATGGTCTCCTGGTATTCGCTGGCCGGAACCGAGTCGGCGACGAGGCCGGCGCCGGCCTGGATCGTGATCTGGCCGTCCTTCACCAGCGCGGTGCGCAGGGTGATGCAGGAGTCGAGGTTGCCGTCGTAGCTGAAATAGCCGAGCGCGCCGGCGTAGAAGCCGCGCTGGAGCTTCTCGAACTGCGCGATGAGCTGCATGGCGCGGATCTTCGGCGCGCCGGAGACGGTGCCGGCGGGGAAGGTGGCGCGCATGACGTCGAAGGCGTTGCGGTCGGGGCGGAGCTTGCCCTCGACCTGCGAGACGATGTGCATCACGTGCGAGTAGCGCTCGATGATCATGTACTCGGGGACGGTGACCGAGCCGAAGTCGCAGACGCGGCCGATGTCGTTGCGGGCGAGATCGACGAGCATGAGGTGCTCGGCCTTCTCCTTGTCGTCGGCGAGCAGATCCTTCTCGAGCGCGAGGTCCTCGGCCGGCGTGGCGCCGCGCGGGCGGGTGCCGGCGATGGGGCGGATCTCGACGAGGCCGTCGGTGGCCTTGACGTGGACTTCCGGCGACGCGCCGACGATGGCGAAGTCGCCCGCGTCGAGGATGAACATGTAGGGCGACGGGTTGACCGTGCGCAGGGCGCGGTAGAGATCGAGCGGCGACTTGGCGAAGGGGCGGCGGAACCGCTGGGAGAGCACGACCTGGATGATGTCGCCGGCGCGGATGAACTCCTTGGTGCCGTCGACGGCTTTCTCGAACTCCTCCTTGGTGAAGTTGCCCGGGGGCACGGCGAGCTTGGGGCGGTCGGCGAGGGCGATGGGCGCGAGCTCGCGGCGGGTCTGCAGGAGCGTGCGGAGGTTTTCGACCTCGGCGACGGCGGCATCGTAGGCGGCGTCGATGTCGTCGCCGATGTGGGCGTTGACGTGGAGGCGGAGGGTCTGCTTGGCGCGATCGAAGATCACGAGCGAATCCGCCAGCATGAAGTAAAGGATGGGCAGACCCTGGTCGTTGGCTGGTGGGACGGGGACGGTGGGCTCGATCCGGTTGATGTACTCGTAGCCGATGAAACCCACGGCGCCGCCCATGAACGGCGGCATGCCGGCTTGTCTCACGGGCCGGAAGCCGCGCATGTCGTCCTCGAGAATCTTCAGCGGATCGGCCGGCGTGGGCAGGCGCTGTGTGGAGCCGTCGGCAGCGCGGACGAGGGTGGTGTCGGCGCCGATGGCGAAGACCTTGCGCGGGCGCACGCCAATGAAGCTGTAGCGGGAAAGGTGTTCGCCTCCCTCGATGGACTCGAGGAGGAAGGCGGGGCCGGAGCCCTTGACCTTCGCGTAGGCGGAGACGGGCGTCTCGATGTCGGCCATGAGGTCGGCGTAGACGGGCACGACATTGCCCTCGGCGCAGAGGCGGCGAAAGGCGGCGCGATCAGGTTTGATTTCGAGCGGCGGAAGGAGAGCGGCCATGGCGGGAGGGGAGGCGAAGGGTGAAAGGCGAGAGGCTAGAGGGCGGATGGCGGCACTTCGCGGGCGGATTTCAAGCGGACCGGCGTGCTCACTCGACTGTCACCGACTTCGCCAAGTTGCGGGGCTTGTCGACGTCGCGGCCGAGCTCGGCGGCGATGTAGTAGCTGAGGAGCTGGACGGGAATGGTCGCGATGATTGGCAGGACGGCTTCGTGGCAGGGCGGGAGATCGATGCGTTCGTCGGCGAGGCCGGCGGGGAGCTCGGCGCCCGCGGTGGTGATGACGATGGTCTGGCCCTTGCGCGCCTTGATTTCCTGGATGCTGCTGACGAGCTTGGGGAACATCTCGCCGGCGGGAGCGAAGAAAACGGTGGGGCAGTCGGGGCTGATCAGGGCGATCGGGCCATGCTTCATCTCGGCCGCGGGATAGCCCTCGGCGTGGATGTAGGAGATCTCCTTGAGCTTGAGCGCGCCTTCGAGGGCGACCGGGAACATCGACTGGCGGCCGAGGAAGAGGAAGTCGCGGTGATGGGCGAAGCGTTTCGCGATGGCCTTGATGTGCGGCGCCTGGGTGAGCGTCTGCTTGATGAGCTCGGGGATCTGCTTGAGCGCCTTCACATACTCGACGCCGTCGCTGTAGCTCATGTCGCGCAGGCGGCCGAGGTAGAGGGCGAGCATCGCGGCGACGACGAGCTGGGAGGTGAACGCCTTGGTGGAGGCGACACCGATCTCGGGGCCGGCGTGCTGGTAGATGCCGCCGTCGGATTCGCGGGCGATGGTGGAGCCGACGACGTTGACGATGGCCAGCACGGTGTATCCCTTGCGCTTGGCTTCGCGGAGGGCCTCGAGGGTGTCGAGAGTTTCGCCGGACTGGGTGACGACGAAGACGAGGGTGTTCTTGTCGAGCGGGGCGTTGCGGTAACGGAACTCGGAAGCGTACTCGACTTCGACGGGAATACGGGCGTAGCGCTCGATGAGCTGCTCGGCCACGAGGCAGGCGTGCCAGGCGGTGCCGCAGGCGCAGAAGACGAGACGGTCGATCTGGCGGAGGTCGCCGGCGGTGAGGTTGAGGCCGCCGAAGATGGCGGTGGAGGCGTCGGCGGAGAAGCGGCCGCGCATGGTGTTCTCGAGGGCGGCGGGCTGCTCGAAGATCTCCTTCTCCATGAAGTGAGCAAAGGAGCCGAGCTCGGCGTCCTCGACCTTCCAGGAGACGCGGTCGATCTTGGGCGTGATCTCCTCCTGCTCCTGAATGGTGGAGAGGCTGAAGGCTTTGTCGGTGAGGTGGACGACTTCGCCGTCCTTGAGGTAGACGACGTTCTGGGTGCGGGAAACGAGGGCGGAGACGTCGGAGGCGAGGATGTGCTCGCCGTCGCCCACGCCGAGGATGAGCGGTGAACCCTTGCGCGCGCCGACGATCTCGCCGGGAAAATCGGTGCAGAGGACGGCGATGCCGTAGGTGCCCTCGACGTGGAGGAGTGCCTTGCGCACGCTCTCGAGGAAGACGCTCTTCTCGCCGTTGGCCGGCTCTTTGGCGTAGTGATAAGCGATGAGATTGACGAGCGCCTCGGTGTCGGTCTCCGACTGGAAGGTGTAGCCCTTGCCGGCGAGGAACTGCTTCATGCCGGCGTAGTTCTCGATGACGCCGTTGTGGATGAGCGCGAACTTGCCGTCGGAGGAAACGTGGGGGTGGGCGTTGGCGTCGGTGACGCCGCCGTGGGTGGCCCAGCGGGTGTGGCCGATGCCGGTGGTGGCGTGAAACTTCTTCGGGGCGGCGAGTTTGACGAGGTTGTCCACGCGGCCGGTCTTCTTGAGCACGGAGAAGGCGCCTTTCTCGAGCACGGCAAGACCGGCGGAATCATAGCCGCGGTATTCGACGCGCTTGAGCCCTTCGAGGATGATGTTCGTCGCCTTTTGCTTACCAACGTAGCCGATGATGCCGCACATATATTTCGGGTTTTTGTTTTACGATGCTGTGGGCGCGGCTACGGTTCGGGCAAGGCATTTGCCTGAAACATTTTCCAGCGAACAGATTCCCCAAACCTTATGACGACTCGTTCTTCCGTGGTGTCGGTGATCATGGGTGGTGGCCGGGGTACCCGGCTCTACCCGCTGACCAAGGAGCGCTGCAAGCCGGCCGTGCCGCTGGCGGGCAAGTATCGGCTCGTGGACATCCCGATCAGCAACTGCCTCAACAGCGGGATCAATCGAATCTTCCTGCTCACGCAGTTCAACACGGCGTCGCTTCACCGCCACATCCAGAATACGTACAACTTCGACACGTTTGGCGGCGGCTTCGTCGACATCCTTTCCGCCGAGCAGACCGAGAAGACGACCGATTGGTACCAGGGCACGGCCGATGCCGTCCGCCGCAATCTGAACCATTTCCGCAACTACCCGCATGATCTCGTGCTCATCCTTTCGGGCGACCAGCTCTACCGGATGGATTACCGCCTGATTGTCGACCAGCACATCCGCACCGGAGCCGATGTGACGATCGCGGCGATTGCGCTCCCGGCCTCGCAGATCGAGGGACTCGGCCTGATGCGCGTGCGCGACGACCTCTCGATCGACTCGTTCGTCGAGAAACCGAAGGACCCCGCGGTGATCCAGAGTCTGGCGGTCGGTCCGGCGATCGAGCAACTGCTCAAGACCCGGTCGGACGAGAAGCGCTGCCTGGCCTCCATGGGCATCTACGTCTTCAAGCGCGAGGTGCTGCAGGAGGCGCTCGACAATTCGATGACCGATTTCGGCAAGGAGATCATTCCCGGCCTGCTCGGGAAGAAACGTCTCTTCAGCCATATCTTCGAGGGCTATTGGGAGGACATCGGCACCGTGCGCGCGTTCTTCGAGGCCAACCTCCAGCTCGCGCATCCGCTGCCGGCCTTCAACTTCTTCACCCAGCTCGACCCGATCTACACCCACGCCCGCTACCTGCCGGCGGCCAAGATCAACAAGTGCAGCGTCGACCACGCGATCATCGGGGACGGCAGCCTCATCACCGATGCCTACATGAAGCGCTGCGTGGTCGGCATCCGCTCGGTCATGCGCGAGGGCGTTCACCTTGAGGATACGATCATGATGGGTGCGGACTACTACGAGTCCGAGGCCGATTTCGCGGCGAACCTCGCCAAGGGCATCCCCAACGTCGGCATCGGCCACAACTGCAACATCAAGACCGCGATCATCGACAAGAACGCCCGCATCGGCGACAACGTGACGCTCAATCCCGTGGGCAAGCCCAACGGCCATGTGCGCGACGGCATCGCGATCGTCGACGGCATTCTGGTCGTCTCCAAAGGCGCGATCGTGCCTTCCGGTACGGTCGTGTGACAGGTGCGCCGCCGGGCGCTCGTTCTTTGTTCCAGGGCTGGTGGTCGTCTCGCAGCAGAGGCGGCCTCCGGCCTGAAACCCCAACCCCAACATCCCATGAAACGCGTTCTGCTTTGCACCGACGGCTCGGCCTACTCCCAGGTTTGTTGCCAGTACGCGGCCTGGCTGGCCGGGCGGGTCCCCTGCGAGTTCGAAGTGCTCTACGTCACCGACCTCCGCCAGTTCGAGGTGCCGGTGATCGCCGACCTCAGCGGCAGCCTCGGTGTGCAACCCTATCAGGCGGTGCTGTCCAAACTGCAGGAGCTTGAGGCCGAGAAGGCGAAGCTCGTGCTCAAGGACGCCGAGCGTCTCCTGGCCGAAGTGCCCGGCGCTGAAACTGCGCGGTTCACCCACCGTACCGGCTTTCTCGTCGATTGCTTCCAAGAGTATGAGCAGACCGCCGATCTCGTCATGCTCGGCAAGCGCGGCGAGAACGCCAACTTCGCCACCGGTCACCTCGGATCGACGATGGAGCGCGTCGTCCGTGCGAGCCGCCAACCCTGCTTCGTCACCTCGCGCAGCTTCCAGCCGATCGAGCGGGTGTTGCTCGCCTACGACGGCGGCCGCAGTTGCCGCAAGGCGTTGCAGTATCTGGTCGAGAGTCCGGCGTTCCGCGACCTCGAGCTGCACATCGTAATCGTGGCTGCCCGAGCCGGCGAGGAGACAGCGCTCGCCAACCTGCGCGAGGCGGAGAGCGCCCTCGTGGCCGCGGGGCAGAAGCCCGTTTGCCAGATGCTCCACGGTGTGCCCGAGGACGAGATCGCCGCCTACGTCGCGGCGCGGGGAATCAATTGCCTGATCATGGGCGCCTACGGCCACAGCCGCATCCGGCAGTTTGTGATCGGGAGCACGACCACGGCGATGATGCGCCAGTGCCGTGTGCCGGTGCTGTTGTTCCGCTGAGGGCGAGCAACCGGCCCAATCCGCACGAAGCCTCGGCGCAGATGCGCGCCGGGTTTGGGTTGTAGGCCACCTCGTTGGAGGTGGCTTTCCGGAGAAGCCGGGTCGGCGACCCGGCCTACAGATCCTGCCGCCGGCGACAACGTTCGTGATGCTTCAGCGCCCCGTCACTCCTCGACGAGGCTCGCCGCGGTCCACAGCAGCGGCGCCTGCCCGTGGAAATCGCCGGTCTGGCGCGGGCGGTTGAGGTAGTGCTGGAGGTCGTTCTTGGTGCCGGTGCCGACGCAGATCTCGCGTAGCTGCGCATCTGGTTCGAGGTAGGTGACGAGCGCCAGCCAGGCGCGGCGCGCCGCCGGTCCGTAGGTCTCGGTCGGGAGCCAGCCGCGGCGCACACCGTTGACGAACGCGTAGGTGAACATCCCGGTGCTGGAGGTCTCGGGCCACGATTCGGGGCGATCGATCAACTGGCGCCAAGTGCCCTCGGGCATCTGGTGCTCGAGCAAGGTAGCCATCATGCGGCGGTAGGCTGCGAGCAGGCGCGGGTGCGACGGATGGTCCTCGGGCAGCGCGCGGAGGAGTTCCGTGAGGCCGGCGGCCATCCAGCCGTTGCCGCGGCCCCAGTGGAATGGCGCATCGGGTGCGTGGAAGAAGAGGCCGTTGGGCTGCTGCAGGCGATCGAGGTAGACCACCATTTCCGCCGCGGCACGGTCGAGGTAGTTCGGCGCGCCCGTGGCGCGGAAGGCGCGCGTCTGGAGCGCCGTGATCATGTACATGTCGTCGATCCAGAACCGGGTCTGGTTGGTGAGTCCGTCGGGCCGCGGGCGGTCCCATTGGCCGTCGGCGAAGGTGAGGCCGAGGGCGCGATAGCGGGCGTGCCCGGTGTTTCGGTACAGGGCCAGCGGCAGGGTGCCGAACACGGAACTGTCAACATGGCTCTCCGGCGGCACCAGCGCCGCCTCGGGGCCGAAGAACGGCGCGACGCGCGCCGCGAGCGCCGCGGCGAGTTCGCGGTCTCCGACATTCTCGGCGAAATCGATGGCGCCGGTCCACGTCACCACCTCCGCATAATGGATCGTGCCGAACTCCGACCAGAACATGTGCGGCGAGGCGAGGAAACGCGTGGTGACACGCCGGCCGACCTCGCGCGGGTCGGTGCCGGCGGGCCAGTCGGCAAAGCATGGCGGCGGGGCGGCGCGGAGGGCGGCGGCACCGAGCGCGAAAAAGGCGAGGACGCGGAGCAGTGGGCGACGGGTCATGGCGCAGAACCGGGTTCCGGGGAGGACGGGGCGGAGGGCAGGGCGGGCTGGAGCCGCCGGGCCCGCGCCACGAAGAGGAAGTAGGCCGCCGGGCCGAAGGCGAAGAGCATCACCGCGACACCCAGCCCGAGGCCGAGACTGGTGAACGCTCCGGCGCAACAGTCGTCGCGTTGGCGCACGACGACATGGCAGGGCACCGCGACGAGCAGTTCGAGGATGCTGCCCTGCAGGAGTCGCCGGCACAGACGGGAAAGGAAGTCGGCCGGCGGGTGGCGCCGGGCCAGGCGGCTGAAGACGATCGACCAGAGTCCCCATAGCGTGGTGACGAGGGCACCGAACGCGTACGGCTCCCACGGGAGGTCGGAGTCGCCGAGGAGCGCGGCGTGGAGCGAGAGAGCGGCACCGAGCCCGAGGAGCGCGACCATCGCGGCCCCGACCACCACGGTGGTCCAGAGCGGGCCGCGGGTCATAGGCCTCCTCTGGGCGATGCGCACCGGGACGACCAGGAGCAGCAACTGGCAGGCACCGAGGACCAGCAACGCCGTCCAGAGGCCGGCGGAGCTATAGAGTTCGCCGATGAAGTCGCCTCCGGGCCAGTGACCGGCTCCGCAGACGGCGAGCGGGAGGACGAGCAGAGCCAGCAGCAGGACGTACAAGCCGGCGACGACAAGGTGCCAGGGTTTCATGTTGGGCGCGGACGACGAGGCTGTCCGGTGAGTATCCGGACGGCCGGCCGGGTGCGAGGGGAAATCCGCGCAGGAGCGGGCTGGCCAACCGCGGTGGAAGCGGCTTCGCTCCGGTGGTTGCCATGAAGATCCTGCCGCTCGATCCGCTCGCCAACCGCTCCCTCGAGGCGTTGCTCGCGTTCCTTGGCGGTGTGCGGAGCCAGGCGGAGGGCGACGGCCGGCCGCGTTTGGTCAGCATCGCGGTCGAGGCCGAACGGCTGGATCCGCTGGCGGTGCTAGAGTCGATCTTCGAGCCCGCCGAGCTGCACTTCTACATGGAGCGCCCCGCGGCGGATTTCGCCCTCGCGGGGGCGGAGGCGGTGGTGGCGCTCGAATGCGCCGGCCCGGGGCGTTTTGCGGCGGCGGCGGAATTCGTGCGGGAAACGCTCGCGCGGACGGTGGCGGTGGGCGCGGTGACGGTGCCCTTTGGCGGTCCGCTGTTCTTCGCCACTTTCGGGTTTGCGGATACGGCGACGGCGGGGGCGGCGTTCCCGGCCGGCCGGATCTTTGTCCCGCGCTGGCAGGTGGCCCGCAGCGGCGACTGCTCGGTGGCGGTGGCGAACACGCTCATCGCGCCCGGGGCCGACATCCGGGCCGACGCGGAACGGATCTGGCGGGCGCACGCGAAGTTCGGGGCGTTCGACTACGCGGCCCCGACGTTCTCCGGCGCCCTCGAGGGCGCGGTGGCGGAGGAGCGCGAAGTCGGTCCGGAGGGCGGATACGCGACCAATGTCGCCGCCGGGGTGGCGGCGGTCCGGGCCGGCCGCTACCGGAAGATCGTGCTGGCGCGCGCCCGCGACCTGCGGGCCACGACCGGGTTCCATCCCTTGCGGGCGCTCAACAGCCTGCGTGAGCGGTACCCGGACTGTTACGCCTTCTCGGCGGGCAACGGCGCCGGCGCCAGTTTCATCGGGGCGAGCCCGGAGCGTTTGGCGGCGGCGGCGGGCGGACTGCTGCGCACGGAGGCGCTCGCCGGGTCCGCGCCGCGCGGGCGTACCGCGGCCGAGGATGCGGCGTTCGCGCGCCAGCTCTTGCACAGCGGCAAGGACGGGCGCGAGCAGGGGCTTGTGCTCGAGTCCATTCTGCGCCGACTCGCCGCTGTCGGCGTGACGGCGGCGACGCCGGGCCGGCCGCGGGTGCGGCAGCTGCCCAACGTGCAGCACCTGTGCACGACCGTGGAGGCGAAGCTGCCGCCCGGCGTCGACTTGCTGCGGATCGCGGGCGAACTGCACCCGACTCCGGCGGTGGGCGGCACACCACGCGAACCGGCGGTGGCGCACCTGCGGGAGCTCGAGCCGTTCGAGCGCGGTTTGTACGCCGGCGCTCTGGGGTGGGTGGATCATCGCGGCGACGGCGAGTTTCTGGTCGGTATCCGCTCGGCGTTGATGCAGGCCGACCGCGCACGCCTCTATGCCGGGGCGGGAATTGTCGAGGGCTCGGACCCGGCGGCGGAGCTGGCGGAGACCGAACTCAAGATGCGCGCCCTGCGCGACGCGCTGCTGGGGTAGGGGCAGGCAGCGCGCGATTTTCCCGCGGGGCGGCGTTGACGGACGGAGGCGGGGCGGGCTTTCTCGCCGCCGTCATGGACTACCTCTCCGACCCGCAGATCTGGATCAGCCTGCTCACGCTCACCGGTCTCGAGATCGTGCTCGGGATCGACAACGTCATCTTCATCTCGATCCTCGCCGGAAAGCTGCCGAAGGCGGAGCAGCCGAAGGCGCGGCAGACGGGCCTGGCCCTCGCGCTGATCACCCGCATCGCGCTGCTGGCGTGCATCGCTTGGCTGGCGAAACTCACCGCGCCGCTGTTCTCGGTCCTTGGACACGGAGTGTCCGGCCGCGACCTGATTCTGTTGTCCGGCGGACTCTTCCTGATCGCGAAGAGCACGTTCGAGATCCACGAGAAGCTTGAGGGGGAGGACGGCGTGAAGGGTGGCGGCGGCAAGACGGCGAAGTTTGGCGCGATCGTCGTGCAGATCATGTTGCTCGACATCGTGTTCTCCCTGGACTCGGTGATCACGGCGGTGGGCATGGCCCAGCAGTTGGGGGTGATGATCACGGCCGTGGTGCTGGCGATGGGCGTGATGCTCTTCTTCGCGGGCGCCATCAGCGACTTCGTGCACCGGCACCCGACGTTGAAGATGCTGGCGTTGTCGTTCCTGCTGCTGATCGGCGTGGCGCTGGTGGCCGAGTCGATGCACCAGCCGATCCCGAAGGGCTACCTCTACTTCTCCATGGCGTTCGCCTTTGGCGTGGAGATTTTGAACCTCAAGCTGCGCGCGAAGCAGGCGGCGAAGCCGGTGGAGCTGCACCAGGCGATCCGCTGAGGCGAGACAGCCGGCCGCGGACCAGGGGGCGCGGAGCAAACCGAGGGGCGGTCGCCGGTCAAGCGACCGCCGGTCCGGCTTCTGTCATGAGGGGCCGACCGATGTCCGCCCCCGGCTCAGTCCGTCATGCCCGGCTGCGGATGGATCCAGAAACGGGTGACGGTCTGGTGCTCGTGGCGCACGTCGTAGCCCCACTCGGTGGCGAGGATGGTGATCGGGGGCTCGCCGGTGCCGGTGGCGGGCAGGCCGGCGAACGCTTGGGTGAGGATCGTCGCCTCGCGACGGGCACGGGCGAGGGACACGGTGAAGGCGTCCTCAATCGACGGAAACTCCCCGACGAGCTTCACGCTCTGGCGCGGGGGGCCGGGAAGCAGTTGCACGAGGGCGAACTCGAACACGGTGAAGTTTTCGCGGCCGGGCGAGGGAGTGGGCGAGTCGTCTTGCATGGCGTGGGGAGCTTGGCGAAACGGTCTTTGCATATCGTGTGCCGGACAACTGGGTTGAGTGGAAATGCGCCCGATTTCCGCGGGGCGAGTGCGCGGGTGAGGAACAATGCTCATTTTCGCACGGCGCCCTTGCGAAGCTGCGGCGGGCGCTGTGGCGGATACGCTTTGGTGCGGTGCCGCCGGGCCGGTCCGCCGTGCGGCGGGCGGGTTCGTTCCACCGCGAGTCTTCGCGGCGCCGGGAGGCGCCGGCTGTGCGCAACATGGGTAGCATGTCGCGAGAGGTAACGGCACATTCCGCCCCGGGGGTGGGGCGCATTCCGCGGGGGGGCCGAACCTTCACTCAGCGTTTCGCCGGGGCTGTCGTCCGGGCCGGCGCGAGCAGCCGCCGCAGTGGCAGGCGGATGAGCAGATGCCAGACGGCGAAAGCGATGCCGATGCCGACCGCGGCATAGACGGCGCCCTCGGCAGTCGTGGGTACGGCGGGTTTGAAGATCGCGGCCGTACCGCGGGCGATCTCGAGATCGAGATGGGTGATGAATTCCCAAGGGCGGCTCCAGACCGACGCATCGGCCAGGGCCGTGTGCGCGGCGGCGAGGGCGTCGGCCCGATGGGCGGTCGCCTCCATCGTGGCGCCAAGTTTCGCCAATCCGGGATCAGTCTGGGCGATGGTGTCGGCGACGAACTGCGCAAGCGGTTTGCCGGCGGCCTGCGCGGCGGCCTCGTAGGCGGCGAGTTGGCGATTGATTTCCGCGAGGTGGCCACCGAGGCGCTGGAGGTACTGCTGGAAGAACTCGGGAGCCTGGGCGGCGCAGACGGCCCCGAGCACGCAGACCAACCGGTCGATGAATCCCTCGATCGCGGTGAAAGCCACGGCGGCGGTACGGCGGAACATGCGGGAAGGGAAACAAAACGGCGGCGTCGGGTCAACCGGCGCCGCCGTGAGAAATGCCTGAAGACGCAGGGAGCGGCGGCTACTTGGCCGGCGGCGCTTCGGCGGGTTTCGCTTCAGCGGGTTTGGGCTCGGCGGCGGGGGCGGTGCGATCTTCCCAGAGGTATTTACCGCCATGGTGCTTGCGGTCGAGGTGGACCCAGACGGCGGCACCGACGAGGACGACCAATATCACGAGGCCGACGAAGCGGCGGCGGGCGCGGGCGGCGGCCTTGTCCTCAAACGGGTCCTCGAGGGAGCGGTGCGAGCCGGCCGGCAGCTTTGCCAGCGCGGTGAAGGAGGTGCCGAGCGGGATGTTGATCTTCACGCGGCCGTTGATGGCCCAGCCGTTGGCCTCGAGCACGGGGCCGAGGGTGCGCTGCCGCAGCTTGAGCCAGGCGATGAGCATCGACGGCAGGGAGATCGCGAGCATCAGGCCGACCAGAACAAGCGGATATTGCCACCAGGCGAGGTCGAGGACGCGGGCGAAGACCGCGGCGAGCATCGTGCCGATCGAGCCGAGGGCGACGCCGATACCGGTGATCAGCGCGAGGTCGAACTTCTTGGGCTCGGCCTTGGCGGGCGCCGCCTTGTCTGCGTTGGCGGTGGTGGACGCGGCGGTGGCGAGCTTCGTGTCGGTGGCGGATTCGGCGGCGGCGGCGCGCTTGGCCACCTGTTCCTCGACCATGCGGACGAACTTCTTGTACGGGGACCAGAAGGCCTGGCGGATCGAGATCGGGTTGTCGACGATCTTGGTGATGGTGGCGTCCCAGTCGCGGCCCTTGCGGTCGACGAAGAGGCCGTTGCGTCCGACCATGAGGAAGTCGGAGTCGCCGTTGGAGAACACGGCGGCGATCTTCATCGCCTCGCCGGGGCGTCTGAGGTCGCAGTAGGCGATGTAGCATTTGCTCATCGCGGCGATCGCGGCATGGGCGCCTGCATCGGACACCTGGATGCAGAGGTCGCAGTGGCGGCTGTCGAGGTAGAGTGTGCCGGCCTGGAAGACGGTGGGGCGGGCGGGGTCGTAGAAATCGGCGAAGTTGACGAAGTTCGCCAGCAGCCGGGCCAGATCGCGGTGGTAACGGACGAGGCGTTCGACGGACTCGATGGCGGCCATCTCCGGTGCGACCGCGGTGTCTTGTGTGATCAACCGGGCGATCTCCTCGCGGGTGGCGCCGAGGAGCAACTCGCGCAGGCGTTCGGCGCCAAGCTTGTCCACGCTCGTGGCGGGCTTCGCGGCGGCCCAGGCGGCGTGGGCTTGGAACTTGGCGAGCACGTCGTGCCATTCGCTCTCGGTGAGCGAGGTGCGGTTGAGACCGTGGATCGGCGCGATGACCTGGGTGCGCAAGGCGGTGATCGCGGCGGCCCAGGCGGGGTTGATGCCTTCGACGAGCGGCAATGGACGGCCGGAACCGACCTGGGCGATCGGGAGGGCGGCGATCTCGGCGCCGAGCGTCGAAAGATCCTTGGTGGCAAGGGCGGCGAGTTCCGCCTCGGGATGGTTGAGATGCCCCGTTGCGCGATGGTCGAAGGCCGACAGATGGCAGCGGTTGAAGTAGTCTTCGACCTTCGCGCGAACCGCGAGCACGGCCGCATAGGCGGCAGCGGTGCGTTCGCCGAGGAACTGGATGCCCGTGCCGGCGGCGGCCGATTGATCGGCCTTCGCGGACCAGTCGGCGAGCGCCTGGGCTTCGGCGAAGAACTTGGCCGTCAAGTCGGCGTTGATGCCGGGCTGCCCGCCGCGGTCGAGCACGGAGCCGACAGTGGCGATGATGTCGAGCACGGCCTGCTTGGTTGCAGGATCGGCGGCGGTTGCGGCGGGGACGACGCCGTCGCCGTTGAAGCGGGTCTGCGCGAAGATCTTCGCAGTGTCGGCCACATCGGTTACGGAGAGCGAGGTGGCGCCGGCTTTGCCGAGGGCGGTGAGGATCTGCTTGGCCGCGGCGAGGATCGCTTGCCCCTCGGGTTTATCGGCGGCGATATTGTCGAGGGTGAGCGGGGTGTCGCCGCGAGCGAGGCTGTCGCCGGATTTCAGGCGGGCGAGGGCCCATGCGACTGCGGCGAGGATCTCGGGCACCCGGATGCGGCCGTCCTTGTCGTTGTCGACCAACTCGAGGGTGCGTTGGTCGAATTCAAGGCCTTTGGTCGGGCAGGCGAGGGCGATCCAGAGTTTGGGATCGAGTTGGGGCAGGGCAGCGAGGTCGGCTCCGGTGTCCAGCTTGACTTGATCGAGGCCGCCGGCGCGGAAGAAACGCCACGGATGGGCGGGAGGGGTGGAACGGGTGGTCATCGGTTTGGGTTGCAAAGGCACGGTAGTGGCGCCGGCATTTTTGCCAATCTCCGGGATACGTTTCTTGGGCGGCCGGGCGAGGGTCGATGTGAGGGTAGGACCGCAGAATGGAGAAAGCGCTTGCGGTAAAACATTAGCTGGCTAATGATTCGCGTCCTTAATATCGGCTCCCGCACCATCATCATGTTTCTCCTCCGCGATCTCCCTGACCACGAGTGCCTCCAGCGATTGAGGGTGCGCTATCCCCAAATGGACGTCGAGAGCATCCGCGCGATCATGTGTCTGATCCGCACGGCTCATGATGTGACCGACGGTTTCGAGCGATTTCTGGCCAAGCACGGGCTGTCGCATGGGCGGTTCGCGATCCTGATGTACCTCAACCGTAAACCGGAGACGCCTGTCAACCAGACCCACCTTGCCGAGGCTTACGGCGTCTCAAAAGCGACGATCACCGGGTTGATCGATGGCTTGGAGCGGGATGCGATGGTCGAGCGCCTACCGGACCCGGCGGATCGCCGGGCGTCGCTGGTGCGGCTGGCTCCTGCGGGTGATGCCTTTCTCGCCGATTTTCTGCCCAACCATTTCCGGAGCGTGGCCGAGCTGATGTCGGGTCTGGGCGAAGCGGATCGGGCGCAACTCACCGAGCTGCTCTGCAAGGTGCGGTGTGGGCTCGATCGTGTGCTCAGCCAGGATGGCTCCGGTGGACGTGGTTGCTCGGCGCCCGGCACGGGTGCCGACGCCAGTGCTTGAACCACTCCGCTCCCGCACCGTTCTCCCGTTACGAATTTCCTGAAACCTCTTTCCTCTATGCATAATCGCATCCTCATCGGAATCGCCGTTCTCATCGGACTTGCTGGCATCGTCGTCGGCCTCGGGGCCGCCAAAGCCCAGCAACTCAGTGCCATGAAAGCAGCCGCCAACGTGGTGCCCGTCGAGGCCGTGACCACGGCCAAGGCCCAGCAGCAGACGTGGAACCCCACGCTCTACTCGGTGGGTACGCTTACTGCCGAGAACGGTGTCACGATGGCCGCCGAGGTTGCCGGCACGGTGGCGAAGATCGACTTTGAGTCGGGTGCCACGGTGGAGAAAGGCACGTTGCTCGCGCAATTCGACGTCTCCGTTGAACAGGCGCAGTTGCGCTCGGCCGAGGCCAGCGCCGAACTCGCTCGCCTCAACGCCGAGCGCATCCGCGAGCTGCGCCACAAGGACACCCTCGCCCAGGCCGATCTCGACACCGTCGAGGCCCAGCTCAAGCAGGCCGAGGCCAGCGTCGAGGCGATCCGCGCCGCAATCGAGAAGAAGACCTTCCGCGCGCCCTTCGCCGGCACGCTCGGCATTCGCAAGGTCAACGTCGGCCAGTACGTCAACTCCGGCCAGGCCATCGTCGAGCTGCAGACGCTCGACCCGATCCATGTCGATTTCTCCCTGCCGCAGCAGCGTGTGGTCGACCTGGCCGTCGGCCAGTCTGTCGAGGTGACCACCGACGGTGTCTCCGGGGCCAAGTTCACCGGCAAGATCACGGCGTTCGACCCGCGCATCGATCCGGCCACCCGCAACCTGCGCGTGCGCGCCACCCTGGCCAACGACGGCAGCAGGCTGCGCCCGGGCATGTTCGCCAACGTCGAGGTGCTCCTGCCCACCGGCGAGCCGGTGATCGTGGTGCCGGCCAGCGCGGTGTTGTACGCGCCGTACGGCGACTCGGTCTTCGTCGTCGAGCGCAAGCGTGACGCGAAGGGCGCCGAGGCGACCACCGTGCGCCAGCAGACCGTGCGCCTCGGTCTGACGCGCGGCGACTTCGTGGTGATCCTCTCCGGCGTGAAGGCCGGTGAGGAAATTGTGAGCACCGGCGCTTTCAAACTGCGCAACGGCGCGCCCGTGCGGGTCAATAACGAGGTCGTGCCCGCCGCCGAGCTCGCCCCGAAACCGGTCAACAGCTGATCCGGCTCCCTCGAACTCCGTCGCCCAGCGCGCCGCCTTGGCGACGCGCGAGGCCCCAAGCCACCCATGAAAATCACCGATCTTTTCATCCGCCGCCCCGTCCTGGCGTTCGTGATCAACCTCGTGATCATCGTCGCCGGCGTGCAGGCCTACCGCACGCTCTCCGTGCGCCAGTACCCGCGCAGCGAGATCGCGACCATCACGGTCAGCACCGTCTATGTCGGCGCCAACGCCGACCTGGTCCGCGGCTTCATCACCACGCCGCTGGAGCGCGTCATCGCCGCGGCCGACGGCATCGACTACCTCGAGTCGAGCAGCGCGCAGAGCATGTCGACCATCACTGCGCACCTTAAGATCAACTACGACTCCAACAAGGCGCTCTCCGAGATCAGCGCCAAGGTCGACCAGGTCCGCCGCGACCTGCCGCCCGAGGCCGAGGTCCCCGTCATCAACATCGCGACCAGCGACTCCCAGTTCGCCTCGATGTACCTGAGCTTCAGCTCGCCCACCCTCCGCCAGAACGAGATCACCGACTACCTCAACCGCGTCGTGCAGCCCCGCCTGGCCTCGCTGGGCGGCGTGCAGCGCGCCGACATCCTCGGCGGCCGCGTCTTCGCGATGCGGGTGTGGCTCAAGCCCGAGAAGATGGCGGCGCTCAATGTCACCGCCACTCAGGTACGATCGGCCCTGGCCGCCGGCAACTACCTCTCCGCGCTCGGCAGCACCAAGGGCAACTACATCCAGGTCCGCCTCACCGCCAACACCGACCTGCGCTCGGTCGGCGAGTTCAAGCAGCTGCCCATTCGCCAGGAGGGCGGCGCCATCGTCCGCCTCGAGGACATCGCCGATGTCGTGCTCGGCGCCGAGGACTACGAGACCGAGGTGCGCTTCTCCGGCGAGGGCGCCGTGTTCATGGGCATCTGGGTGCTGCCCAACGCCAACACCCTCGACGTCATCGGGGCGGTGCGCGATGTCATGCCCGACATCCGGCGCAATCTGCCCAGTGCGCTCAACGCCAACGTCGCCTACGATTCGACCAACTACATCAACGACTCGATCCACGAGGTCTACAGCACGCTCTTCGACACCCTCCTGATTGTCATCGCGGTCATCTACCTCTTCCTTGGTTCGTGGCGCTCGGTGCTCATCCCGATCCTCGCCATCCCCGTGTCGCTCGTCGGCGCGATCTTCCTGATGCAGGTCTTCGGTTTCACCATCAACCTGCTCACGCTGCTGGCCATCGTGCTCTCGGTCGGTCTGGTCGTCGACGACGCCATCGTCGTCGTCGAGAACGTCGAGCGCCATCTGCGCGAGGGGATGAAGCCGTTCGACGCCGCCATCCAGGGCGCGCGCGAACTGGTCGGTCCGATCGTCGCGATGACGGTCACCCTCGCCGCCGTGTACGCGCCGATCGGTCTCCAGGGTGGCCTCACGGGTTCGCTCTTCCGCGAGTTCGCCTTCACCCTCGCCGGCGCGGTGCTCATCTCCGGTGTCGTCGCCCTCACGCTCTCGCCGGTGATGTGCGCCAACCTGCTCTCGCACAAGGTCGAGAGCGGCCGCTTCACCCGCTTCATCGACGGGCAGTTCAACGCCTTCCGCGATTTCTACAGCCGTGCGCTCGACGCCATCCTCAAGGAACGCTGGGCGGTGTACATCGTCTGGGGCGTGCTCACGCTGTGCGTCCCCCTCCTGTTCATGTTCTCGGCGCGCGAACTCGCTCCGGCCGAGGACCAGGGCTTCATGATGATGCAGGCCGAGGCTTCGGCCAACGCCACCCTCGACCAGACCTCGCTCTTCAGCAACATGGCGTTCAAGGACGCCGTCCTCACGCTCCCCGAGTACGACTACTCGTTCCAGATCACCTTCGCCACCGGCAGCTTCTCCGGTGTTGTCGTCAAGCCGTGGAGCCAGCGCGAGCGCAAGATCCCGCAGATCGTGCGCGATCTGCAGGCGAAGCTCACCGACGTGCCCGGGCTGCGCTACTACGCCCTGCAGCCGCCGGCGTTGCAGGGTGGCGGCGTCTTCCCGGCCGAGATTGTCATCGCCTCGACCGCCGGCGAACAGGAGCTGCTCGGCTTCGCCCAACAGCTCGCCGACGAGACCTTCGCCGACGGCCTCTGGGCCCGGCCGCCGAACATCGACCTGAAGATCGACCAACCGCAGTCGCAGCTCGTGATCGACCGCGACAAGGTCGCCTCCCTCGGGCTCAACCTCCAGCAGATCGGCGCCGATGTCGGCTCCATGATCGGCGGCGGCTTCGTCAACCGCTTCAGCATCTCCGGCCGCAGCTACAAGGTCATTCCGCAGATCGAGCGCACCGGCCGCCTCAACGCCGACCAGCTCCAGGACCTCTATGTCTCCGGCTCCGGCGGACAGCTCATCCCGCTCAGCACCGTCGCCACGATCAAGAACAGCACCGAGCCGCGCTCCCTCAACCGGTTCAACCAGATGAACTCCGTCACCATCAGCGCCTTCCCCAAGAGCGCGCTGGGCGATGTGCTGAACAAGTTCGAGAAACGCGCCAGCGAGGTGCTGCCCAAGGGCTACGTCATCGATTTCAAGGGGCAGTCGCGCCAGCTCAAGGTCGAGGGCAACAAGTTCCTGCCCGCGATGGGCCTGGCGGTCATCCTGATCTTCCTGGTGCTCGCGGCGCAGTTCAACAGCTTCCGCGACCCCTTCGTCATTCTGCTCGGCTCCGTGCCGCTGGCCATGTTCGGCGCCCTCATCTTCACCTTCCTGAAGATGATGAATCCGACCATGCCGTGGTGGAGCGACGGCTGGACGACCTCGCTCAACATCTATTCGCAGATCGGCCTCATCACCCTGGTCGGCCTCATCGCCAAGAACGGCATTCTCATCGTCGAGTTCGCCAACAAGCAGCAGGAGCTCGGCCTCTCCAAGCTCGCGGCGGTGAAGGAGGGCGCACGCCTGCGCTTGCGCGCCGTCATGATGACCACCGCGGCGACTGTCTTCGGCCACCTGCCGCTGTGCTTCGTCTCCGGCCCCGGTGCCGCCGCCCGTAACAGCATCGGCCTGGTGCTCTGCGCCGGCCTGACCATCGGCACGGCTTTCACCCTGTTCGTCGTGCCCGCCCTGTACATGCTCCTCGCCAAGGACCACAAGGCCCAGCAGGCCAAGGTCTCCTCGCAGTTCGCCTCGGTCGACGCTCACGCGGCGGCCGCCACCAAGTGAAATCAACTTCCCCGGACATGAAATCGCTCCGCCCGCTCCTGTTCCTTGCCGCCTCCGCGACCGTCCTCGTCGGCGCCCCCGATCCCTCGCAGCCCGTGCCCGACCGGCTCGACCTGCCCAATGCGTTGCGCTACGCGCTGGAGAACAACTTCACCATCCGCGAAGCCCGCGAGCGCCTCAACCAGACGCAGGGCCAGCTCACCACCGCCCGCGCCGGCCGTCTGCCCAGAGCCACCGTTCAAAGCGGCTATTCGCACGTCTCCGATCAGATCGCGTTCGGCAAGGACACCGAGAGCTGGTCCGGCACCGCTGCGGTGCAGCAGACGCTCTATGCCGGTGGCGCCGTATCTGCCAACATCGACGCCGCCCGGTCGCAGCGCGACGCCGCGATCTATCAGCTCGACGCGACGATCAACCAGGTCCTCGTGGGCGTGCGCGCCGGTTTCTACAATGTCCTGCGCGCTATCGAGACCATCAAGGTACGCGAGCAGTCGATCGCGCTTCTGGAGGAGGAGCTCAAGAATGCCCGCAATCGCTACGAGGCCGGGGCCGGTGCCCAGTTTGATGTGCTCCGCGCCGAGGTCGCGCTCGCCAACGGCCGCCCGCCGCTGATCACCGCGCGCAACGATCTCCGGATCGCGATCGAGGAGCTGCGCAAACTCCTCGGCTACACCAATCGTTCCAGCGCGGATTTCGGCAAGCTCCCGGAGTTTCTCGGCAAGCTCTCGTTCGGCACCGAGCAGTTCGACCTCGCGCAGTGTCTCGATCAGGCTCGCGCGCAACGGCCTGAGTTGAAAGCGCTCAAGTCCGGTGCTGACGCCGCGCAGTCCGGAGTGCGCGCCGCGCGGGCGGGCTACCTGCCCACTGTCGCCGCCACGGCCGGTTGGCAGATGGTCGGCAACGGCGTCTCGCCCCATTCCCTCACCGGGCAGAGCAGCTACGACGGCTGGACCGTGGGCCTGCAGTCGCAATGGGCGGTCTTCGACGGTCGTGCCACCGCCGGAAAGGTCCGCACTGCTAAGTCGCAGGCTGAGCAGGCCCGCCTCGTGTTGCAGGAGCAGGAGCTCTCGGTCGATGTCGAGGTCCGTCGCGCCTTTGCCTCTTGGCAGCAGGCGGTGGAGTTGGTCACGGCGTCCAGCAAGGTTGTCGAGCAGGCCACCGAAGCGCTCCGCCTCTCCCGCGCCCGCTTCGAGGTCGGCGCCGCCACGCAGCTTGATGTGCTTCAGGCGCAGGTCGCGCTCACCGATGCCGGCAACAATCAGGTGCAGGCGCTCTACGCCTACAACGTCGCCATCGCCCAGTTGCGCGCCGCGATCGGCCAACGGGATCCCGAGGTTGCCGCGAAGTGAAACGAGCCGCGCATCGCCACGAGACACCTGCAGCCCGGCCGTGCGCCGGGCTGTTTTCTTTGCCGAAGGGTGGGGACGTCCCTGCGAAATATCCGCCCCGTCACCCGCGCGCTTCGTAGGTGCCGTCGATCCGTTTGGCCACGAGCTTCTTCAACTCGAGCAGCAGGAGATTCGGTGCCACCTCGGCGTAGGGCAGGGCGGTCTTCTCGAGCAACGTATCGAGCGTGAGGATCTCACCGCCGGCGAAGGCGGCCAGGATCGCGGTCTCCGCTGCCGTGAGAACCGGCGCCGCGGCGCGCGCTCTCTCGTTGCTGCGCACGGCCGCCGGGTGCAGTCCGGGCAATGATTGCAGGTCGGCGAGAATGTCTTCGACGCTCGTGCACAACACGGCGCCGTCGCGGATGAGCTGGTGGCATCCCGCGCTGGTCGGCTGATCGATGCGACCGGGCACGGCGAAAAGGTGCCGCCCCTGCTCGCCGGCGAACTTCGCGGTGATCATTGAGCCACCGTCGACATCGCTCTCGACCACGACCACCGCGGCGCAGAGTCCGGCGACGATGCGGTTGCGCATGGCGAAGCTCTGGCGGTCGGCCCGGCGCCCGAAGGGAAACTCGCTCACGATCGCGCCGCCGGCCTCGACCCGGCGGTAGAGGTCGAGGTTCTCCGGCGGGTACACGAGGTCGATGCCGGTGCCGAGCACGGCCGCGGTGGCCCCGCCCGCCTCGAGCGCGCCCTCGTGCGCCGCGGTGTCGATTCCGCGGGCCAGCCCGCTGACCACGCAGAAACCGGCGCGGGCGAGCTCGCCGGCGAAGCGTTTCGCGATGCTCTGGCCGTAGAGCGTGGTGCGCCGGCTGCCCACGATCGCCACGCCGGGACGGTCCCAACGGTAATCGCCCTTCTGGTACAATCCGATCGGCGGATCGTGGATCTCGCGCAGGGCCGCCGGATAGCGCGGATCGCGGGCGGTGATGAACTCGGCGCGCGCCTTGGCGAGCCGGTCCTCCTCGCGCGCGAGGTCGAAGTGTTCGCGCCACGCCACGATCGTGTCGGCGATTACCGGACCCACGCCGCGCACGGCCTGGAGGGTTCTTGCGTCGGAGGCAAAGATGCGACGGGGATCGCCGCCGAGGGTGTCGACCAGCCGGTTGGTGGTGATGGGGCCGATATTCGGCAGTGCGTTCAGGACCAGCAGCGCCTGCAGCTCTGTGAGTTCGGTTCCCATCGGTTCCGGCAGTCTTGGATACCCCGTCGCGGTGCGCAACCCGATCCTCGGCGCCCGGCATCGGTACGCCGCTGATCGCGAACAGGGCTCGGTCAGCCGACGATCTTCAGGCGCCGGGCGATCGTGGCGGCGTCGAGCTGGTGGAGGGCGTCGAGCAGGTGGACCTGGAGCGAGCCAGGGCCGGGGCTCTTCTCGGCGGCGATTTCGCCGGCGATGGCGAGGAAGGAGAGTCCGGAGGCGACCGCGATTAGGCGGTCGGGTTCGACTGAGAGGGCGGCGCCGACCAAGGCGGTTGCGGTGCAACCAAGGCCGGTCACGCGGGCCATGAGCGGGTGGCCGTTGCCGAGGCCGATGACTTGAAGGCCGTCGGTCACGTAGTCGACCGGGCCGGTGACGGCGACGATGGCTCCGGTGGTGCCGGCGAGCTCGCGCGCCGGAGCGAGTGCATCGGCGGAGTCGCGGGTCGAGTCGACTCCGCGGGTCTTTTCGGTGGTGGCGCCGGCCAGAACGAGGATCTCGGAGGCGTTGCCGCGGATACAGGAGGGACGGAGGTGGGCGAGGGAGACGGCGGTGTTGGTGCGCAACGCGGTGGCGCCAGCCCCGACCGGATCGAGGATCCACGGGGTGCCGCGGGCGGCAGCGACGCTGGCGGCGCGTTCCATGGCCGCGATCCACGGGGCCGAGAGCGTGCCGATGTTGACGACGAGCGCCTGCGAGAGGGCGACGAACTCCTCGACCTCTTCCTGCGCGTGCACCATCGCCGGGGCCGCGCCAAGGGCGAGCAGCGCGTTGGCCGTGTTGTTCATCACGACGTAGTTCGTGATGTTGTGGACCAGCGGGGAACGCTCGCGGATGGCGGCGAGCACGGCGGCGCAACGATCGGCGGAGAACATGGGCGGAAATAGACGTACGCCGCTCGGCGGTGCGAGGCGGAAAATGTGCGCTCCCCGGCGTTGGCTCATCGAGCCGGCGGCGTGACCGTCGCGGCGGCGGCAGCGTCGATCTTGGCGAGGTACTTGGCCGGGTCTTTCTTGAAGTCCTTCAGGCAGGCCTTGCAGCAGAAGCGCACGAGGCGGTCGGGCTTGCCGGCTTCCTTGTGGAGGTAGTCGAAGGAGCCTCCGGCGTGACCGGCATCAAGCGGCTCGCCGGAGACCACGCAGGTCGTCAGCGGGTAGCTCTCCTTCGTCGAAGCTTCGGAGGACGGGACGGCGGGATCGGTCGACGGCTTGACCGGGACGGGACTGTCGCCGGCGGTGAGATCGGTGGCGGCGAGCGCGAGGAGCGCGGCGAAGAGGAGGATGCGAGGGCGGTGGTTCATGGGAAGACGAGGGTGACGATTAGCGATGGTGTTAGGTGGAAATGTGTTCAGGCGGGGCGGCGCCGGCGACGCGCTTGGGGGCAAGCGCGTACACCCGCAGGCGGGGTTGCGATGTCCAGAGGTGGACCGCGTTGCCCCCAACGCGGTCGAGAGTGCGAGACAGGGTGGCGGGTGTACTCATGCTTTCGGTGCGGCGGCGATGGTGCGTTCGTGGGCAGCTTGTTCCATGGCGACGAACTGCTGGCTGAGTTCCTCCCACTTGCGGCGCGGGGGGCGCGGGCCCTTGACCCACTCGACCTGACGGCCGCGCCAGAGCGAGTAGATCGCGGGGACGATCTCGAGGGTGAGGATGGTCGAGGTGATGAGGCCGCCGATCATCGGCGCGGCGATGCGCTGGATCGCCTCGGCGCCGGCGCCATGGGCCCACAACGCGGGCACGAGGCCGAGCGTGATCATGGCGACGGTCATGAGCTTCGGGCGGACGCGTTGCACGGCGCCGTACGTGATGGCCTCGAAGAGGTCGTGCTGCGTCTTCATCCGGCCGGCGCGCTGGTAGGCGTGGAACGCCTCGTCGAGGTAGATGATCATCACGGTGCCGGTCTGTGCGGCGAGGCCGGCGAGGGCGATGATGCCGACCCACACGGCGATGCTCAGGTGGTAACCGAGAATCCACAACAGCCAGAAGCTGCCGGTCATCGCGAAGGGGATGGAGAGCAGGATGATCAGCGTCTCCGGGATGCTTTTGAAGTTCAGGTAGAGCAGCACGAAGATCAGCGCGAGGGTGATCGGCACCACGAGCTGGAGACGCTCGCGGACGCGGAGCATGTTCTCGTACTGGCCGGACCACTCGATGCGGTAGCCGGCGGGGAGCAGGCCGGCCTTCTCGATCTTCTCGGCCACGAGCTTCTTCGCCTCCTCGACGTAGCCGCCGATGTCGCGGCCGGTGATGTCGACATAGACCCAACCGGCGAGTGCGCCGTCCTCGTTGCGCAGCATCGGCGGGCCCACGGTGGTGCGGATGTCGGCGAGCTCGCCGAGCGGGATTTGGCGAACCTGGGCCATCGCGGCGGAACCGCCGGAGACGCCGTCGCCCATCGGGTCGCCGGCGGAGGATCCGGACGCGCCGCCGGCGGGCATCATCGCGGGGATGAGTACGCGTTTGAGCGCGCCGAGGTCGTCGCGCAGTTCGCGGCTGTAGCGGACGTTGATGGTGTAGCGCTCGCGGCCCTCGACGGTGCGGGCGACGGCCATGCCGCCGATGGAGGTCTCGACCTGCATGAGGACGTCCTCGACGTTGAGGCCGTGGCGGGCGATGGCCTCGCGGTTGGGGACGATGTCGAGGTAGTAACCGCCGCTGGTGCGCTCGGCGAAGACGCTGCGCGTGCCCGGCACGGTGCGGACGACGGACTCGATGTGTTCGCCGAGGCGGCCGATCTCCTCGAGATCGGAACCGAAGATCTTGATGCCGATCGGGGTGCGGATGCCCGTGGTGAGCATGTCGATGCGGCCCTTGATCGGCATCGTCCACGCGTTCACCTGGCCGGGGATCTGGAGCGCGGTGTCCATCTCGGAGGTGAGCTCGTCCCAGGTGAGCGGGCGCTGGTCGGGCCAGACGTGGCGCAGGCTGGTGGCGAGCCAGTCGGGCGCCCAACGCGAGTACCAGCGCGGCTGGTGGATACGGCGCCATTCGCTCTCGGGTTTCAACTGCACGACGGTCTCGAACATCTCCATCGGCGCGGGATCGGTGGCGGTCTCGGAGCGGCCGGCCTTGCCGTGGACGGTGAGGACTTCGGGAAACTGTTTCAGGATGCGGTCCTGAATCTGGAGGAGACGCGTCGCCTCGGTGACGGAGACGGTCGGCAACGTGGTCGGCATGTAGAGGATCGTGCCCTCGTTGAGCGGCGGCATGAACTCCGAGCCGAGCCGCTGGTACACCGGCACGGCTGAGGCGACGGCGACGATGGCAATCGCGATGGAGAGCCGGCGACGGGTCATGAGCAGGCTGACCCACGGGTAGTAGAGCCGGTGGAGCACGCGGCTGATCGGGTGCTTGTGCTCGGGAATCACC